>CANKWR010000007.1 GCA_947487525.1 Bacteroidota bacterium | reverse complement strand
GCCAAATCCTTGGCTAAGTCTTCCACTTTTTTTGCCATAGCTACACTATCATCAAAGGCATAACTCTTATCAACATCATAGGTAAAATGTGCTGCACCTAAGCTCCAGTGTATTACTTTGCCATTGGCCTCCCAACTTGGGAACTCACCACCCACTTCGGTTAATAGTTTACTAGGGAAAGCGGCATTTTTTGCATCCGCTACCGAAATTTCTACCACTTTGCCCGCTTTTGGAATAGTGACAAAATAAATGTTATTGTTGACTTGTGCAACCGCACCATTCCCAGTTGGCGACAATAAAATACTCGCTGCACTAGAAGGCGGATTATTTTCTTTTGCTGCCTCATCGCCCTCTTCTGCTAAAACAAGCGGTAACATACATGGGTCGCCAATGGGTTTTCCATTGTGTTTTGTAATGCTACCAAAAGTGGTAATGCCTGTAATTTTTACTATTTCTTTTTCGTCACCACCATCCCATTGTATGGATAATAATTTTCCATAACTATTTAAATAAATTCTATTATCATTTTTTACAAAATGCGCATTGCCTCTTCCATTGGCTTTGTCTATCACATGAATTTCTGCATTGGCTAAATCCATCCAACACAATTCATCCTCTTCGTCATTGTAAGTGGGTTCCTTAGAGTCTAAAAATTTCTGCGCCTTAGTTCGGTTAAACACTAATTTTTTCCCTGTCGGTTCAATGGCAAGCCCTTGATACAAAGCAGACTCTTTGGTAACTTCTGTTTCTTTACCAGTGACAATATCAACCGCATGAATTGCGCCACCTTTCGTATTCCAAGTGCTGAAATAAATATTTTTTCCATTTGGATGCCAAGCAGGCTGTGCTTCGGTAAAATTATTTTTTGTTAATCGTTTTGGAGTACCATTTGGATAATCCATTACATATAATTTATTCAACACAGTGAATGCTAATTTTTTTCCATCAGGGGAAGGCACTGCATCCCTTATCTGTGTTGCTTTTGCGGCGATGGTATCACTTACTGGGTATTTAAATAATACTTCAGGCCCCATTTCGATAGTGGCGTCCACGGTGTAAGGAATTTCTTCTTGCGCAGCAGTTTCGATATTTACTTTATGAATTTTACCCCCATAAGAAGTCAATAAATATTTGCTATCCGGTGTAAAGGTCATTGCAGGTAAAACACCTAATACCGCAATTGATTCTTGGTCATCTCTTTGTACAGGATAGGCTAACCAATTTTCTTCGCCCGTTGCTAAATTTCTTTTTACCAATCCAGTTTTATCTTCAAATCTTGAACCATATACCAACCATTTGCCATCCTTGGATAATACGGGTGTAAATGCCGAACCGTATCTTGACGCAATGGTTCTTGTATTTCCTTTTTCGCGATCATAAACACCAATGCTATATTGCGGCAACATTGCATTGTAATTCCAAGCACTCATTCTTGCAGAATAATAAACATAACGACCATCGGCACTTACGGCAGGGTCAATTGTTTTTAAATTCGAAGGCGCTGAAATAAGTTGCGTACCGGAACCTCCATTTTTATGCATTAAATACAATTTGTTATTGCGTCGACCTTTGCTAAAAACGATATAGTTTCCATCGGGTGTATAAATGGCACCAGGAAAATTTTGGTTATTGTCTTCTGTTAATGCGATGGTATCTTTTTTCTCTGTATCGATATACCATAAATTTTCTGCGCCACTTCGGTCCGAGATAAATAAAATTCTTTTTCCATCAGGACTAAAGCTAGGGTGATTGTCATACGCAAATCCCTTGGTGACTGCAGTTGCTTTCCCGCCCTCAATAGGTAGGGTGTATATATCCCCCATTAGGTCAAAAACAAGGGTTTTTCCGTCCGGGCTCACATTTACCGAAGTCCAAGTGCCCTCGCTCGTTTTTAAAGGGAAAGCCCTAGAAGCTTTAAGTGGCAAGCCTTTAAAACTGGTAAATACAGTAGTGTCGCCTTTATTTGATTTTACGGATTGGGCCTTTGATGACATTAAACCAAGGCTCAATAAAAGGGTCAAACATATTATTCTCATAGCATTCATAATTTGATGAAAGTTAGCAAAACCTGTTCTAAGTGCCGAACATTTCAAATGAATAAGTTGCCGTTTATCCATACAATTAAGAATTGGTGTAAAAAAGGCTGGTTATTTAAGGGAAATGAACTGCTTTACGAATACAATCGTAAATTTACAATATGATTAAAAAATTGACATTTGCCTTGCTAATTACCACTGGTTTATTATTGGGGTTGCAGGCAAAAGCACAGAATATTACCATTGATGGTACCATTATGGATAGTATTTCTAAAAAATCACTTACCGCCGCCACTGTTTCTTTGGCGAACGCAAAGGATTCCTCTTTAATTAATTTCACAAGAGCCAGTGATGACGGGTATTTTCAGTTTAAAAATATTGCACCAGGCAAGTATCTTTTATCGGTTTCCTATGTTGGCTATGCACATTTGTGGCTAGGCATAAAAGTAGGCTCCACGCCAAGCCTTTCATTGGGAAATATATACTTGGTCGATGCCAGTCAACTTTCAACTGTGACTGTAACGGCCAGAAGACCTCCGGTGGTCATTAATGGAGACTCCATTGAATTTAATTCAGAAAATTTCAAAACAGTACCCAATGCAGTGGTAGAGGATTTATTAAAAAAAATGCCTGGTATTGAGGTAGACAAATCAGGGGGGATTACCGTAAATGGAAAGTCAGTAACAAAAGTGTTTGTGAATGGAAAAGAATTTTTTACCGGCGATCCTAAAATGGCCACTAAAAATTTACCAGCAGATGCTGTTGATAAAATTCAAGTATATGATCGTAAATCCGATCAGGCGATGTTTACGGGCATTGATGATGGGAATGAAGAAACTGCTATTAATATTAAAACCAAAAAGGACCGAAAGCAATCCACTTTTGGAAAGTTAAGTGGCGCCCATGGAAGCCCTGGTCGCTTTGATGCACAGGGGAATATCAACAGAATTAACAATGACGAGCAATATTCATTTATCGGTACCGCCAATAATGTCAACAAGCAAAATTTTAACAACGGCGACATCGCTAATTTTTCAGGTGGTGGCGGTGGAAGAGGTGGCGGTGGTGTGACGATTAATTTTTCCGGCGGAGACGGTGGTACAGATGCCAATGCAAGGGGTGTGGCGGACACATATTCGCTTGGAGGTAATTATTCCAATTTACTGAATGACAAAAAAATGGATTTTAATACCAATGCAAATGTAAGTGATGTATATAGATTTAATACAAGCAACTCATTCACTCAAAATTTAATTCCTGGAAATAATTTTAACAGAACGAGTAATTCAATTTCAAAAAATCAAAATCAACAACAAAGACTCAACGTTACCATTGACAATAAAGTCTCTGAAAACTTCTCCTATAAATTCACGCCTAGTTTTTCTAAACAACATGGTTCCTCTTATAGCGAATCTGATACCTACACTACTTTACCGGATGGCACTCCTACGAATGCCACTGCAACCAAAGCTTCAAGTGTATCGGATGCAATGAATATTTCAAACACTTTACTATTGAGAAAAAAGTTTATGAAAAAAGGACGTACTATTTCTTCCACAATCACGCAGGGGTATAATGAATCTGTTGCCAACGGAGGACAATTTACCGACCAGCTTTTTTATACCTTGGGCATTGTAACCAAGGATTCAATTTTGGATCAGCAAAATAAAAGAAAAGGAACAACGCAAAGTTATTCAGCGAATGTGGTGTATACCGAACCTATTTCTAAGCGCTCCTTGTTAGAATTCAATGCTTATTTAAACCAAAACAACAGCAGTTCAAGCCGAAGGGTATTTGATAAAAATAGTGCGAATGGACAATACGATTTGTTGAATACAAGACTAACAAATGAATTTAGTTCGGAGTATACGTATGCAGGAGGAGGAATGAATTATAGATTAAACCAAAAGAAGTATAATTTTTCAACGGGCTTCTCCTTACAAAATGCATTGTTGAATGGAGTGAATACAAGTACGCAAACAAAAATTAAGCAAGAGTTTAAGGACATTTTACCTTCTGCCATGTTTCAGTATAATTTTTCTCAAACGCAGAACTTGAACTTTAATTATCGAACTTCTACCAATCAGCCCTCTTTAACACAGTTGCAACCCGTATTAGACCAAAGCAATATCAACAATCAAACCATTGGTAATCCCGATTTAAAGCGAACCTTTAATCACAATCTTAATTTAAGATTCTTCTCCACTAAAATATTGGCACAGCGTAACTTTTTTGCTTTGTTAAATGCACAATTTGTAAATAATTCAATTGTCAATTACGATAGCATTTTACCCACCAGACAAACCTTGTCTAAGCCGGTGAATGTGAATGGCATTTATCGTTTAAACGCAACAGTCAACTATGGATTTGGTATTAAAAAATTATATTCAAGAATCAATTTCGGCATGAATACTGGCTATAATAATAATGTAAACTATGCCAACGGCGTTTTAAATACCATTATTATTAAATCACTTACACCCAGTATCAACTATAGCTTTAGTTTAGACGAAGTGTTGGATATTAACCTGGTAGCAAGGCATAGTTATAACAATACCAATAATGCCATTAACGGCGCATTAAATACTAAGTTTATTACTAGAGTATACAATGCTGATTTTATTGGCTACCTACCTTTTAATATTGTATTGAATCAATCCTTGAACTATACCATCAATGAAGGAAGATCGGCAGGCTTTAATACCGCAGTCCCTATTTGGAACGGAAGTATTTCTAAGTTTTTCTTGAAAAACAAAAGAGCTGAATTAAGAATTAGCGCCTTCGATATTTTAAATAAAAATATAGGAGTTTCAAGAAATGTATCTCAAAACCAAATTGTGGATCAATCCTATAATGTAATTAATCAGTATTTTTTAGTTGGCTTTACGTATAGCTTACAAAAATCTGGTCTTGCTGGAGCCAATGGCGGTGGCGGACAAAGAATGATGATTAGAATGTAAACAAATAAATACAGTAACTTCACACTCAATTATTTTAAAATAAATAGACATGAAAAAAATAACAATCGCATTTTTAATTGGATTATTTGCAATGGTCAGCGCAAATGCGCAAATGAAAGAAGGTAAAATCGTTTACGAACGCAAAGTTAATATGTGGAAAATGATTACCGATCCGGAAATGAGAACGAGAATTCCTGAGTTTAGAACTTCTGAATTTGAATTGTTATTCAATGACCAAGCAAGTTTATTTCGTTCAGTACCTGAGGACGAAGCGCCGGATCCATTTGCCAATAGTGGTGGCGGTGGTGGCGGGGCAAGATTTTCATTCCGTATGCCGGAGACCACTACTTATACGAATATAGCAACGCAAATGCAATACGAATCAAGACCGATGTTTGAAAAAACATTTTTAATTATTGATTCCTTAAAACCCTTAAAATGGAAAATTTCAGAAGAAACCAAAACCATTGCCAAGCATGTATGTAAAAAAGCCACCACCACGATTACTGCACAAAGTGTAAGATTGGGTGTCAGTGTACGTGGTATGGGACGTAATAATGGCGACACGACTAACAAGCCTAGTGCTGCGATTACCCCTAAAGAAACCGAAGTGGTAGTTTGGTACACCGAGGACATCGCCGCATCGGTTGGTCCTGATAATTACAGTGGTTTACCAGGGGCTATTTTGGAAGTAGATATGGACAATGGTGCCAATGTAACCACCGCAACAGAAGTTTCAACAAAATATCCTAAAAAGGATTTGGTGCAACCAACCAAGGGGGACATCATGAATAAAACGCAGTTTCAAGATGCAATGAAAAAATTAATGGAAGACATGCAAAAAGGCGGTGGAATGGGCGGAATGAGAATCAGAATGGGTAATAACTAATCTAATAGAATGTCCTTATAAGGACCATTGATATCCAATGACAATGCTGCGTGGCTCCCCAATATAATAGGAGTACGCAGCATTTCCATTGATACTAAAATTTTTGGTTGCCATGGTGGCATAATAAGTATTGGTTGCATTTAATAGATGCAGCCATATTTTATTTTGATCCTTTACATAAGTAAGTTTGAAGTTGATAAGATCAAAGCCTGGGTAGCTTGATTTATTTATTTCATCCATGTAATACTTACTTTGGTGTTGCCAGTTGAATGCAAATAGTAGCTGCTGATTTAATTTTAATTCGCCATTCAAATTACTCCAAAATCTTGGAGCCGCATTCATTTCATTGCCACTCACATTGACGCCCTTAATGGTGGTAGTGATATAAGTGTGTAATGTATTGGTAGCATTCCAGTTAAATGAAACTTGGCTATTGGGTGTATAATTTAATTTATACTCAATACCCATATGATTGGTACTACCGCTGTTTTGGTTTAAATTAATGCCATCGGCTTGTCTCACTGAAATAATTTCATTTTGGCCGAGTAATTGATACAATACTATTTCACCTACCATTTTTTTACTAGAAAACCAGGCACCTATTTCATAATTATCAAAGGATTGTGGCAATAAGTAAGGCACTTTGATGGCATTGTATATTTCGGTGATTTGCGGTGGTACAAATCCTTTGCTATAATTGGTATAGCCGCCCCAGTTTTTATTGTTATAAGTAAATCCAATTTTCGGCGTGAATTGATGAAATAAATTATTGGTGCTGGGGGTGCCATTGCGTAGCTGATTTTTAAATTGGTATTCAAACGCATCATAGCGCAATGCGATATTAAAATTGAACTGCTTATTTAATTTACCGATGAGGTTGGCATAAATTGCCTGGTTTACGATTCTGGTCCGGTATTGCGTGAGGATGGAATCATTTGCAGGGTAGGTATAAGCAATAAACTTGCCAATACTCGTGTCTTTGGTAATATCAATATACCTCGCGTTTAATCCTTGCTGCGTAAAATCCATACTTGCCCCTAGGATGAGCTTTCCATTTATACGGGGAACCAACATGAGTTGTTGTGCATCAATGACAAAGGAATTAAAATGATTACGATTGGTTTGCCCCCTGAATTTGGTAGGGTTAGCGGTGGACCCAATGGAATAAGCAGGATTTTGGTTGGTTGTATTGTCTCGATACAGCAGGTTGAAGGTTGTGCTGTTATTTGAATTCCATTGGTACACTATATTTTGTTTTAACCTAAGCACATTCATTTTTCTAAAAGTGAAGGTTTGCATCGAAATAAAATCCTGCTGTGCAAAATGAATGCTGTCCACCGATCCAGTGGTTTGTGCAAAATAGTTGATGAACTGTATGCTTTGGTAGCCACTTAATTTTTTATGAATGTTAAATTGGTGTTTGGCACTAATGGCATTTTTGTGGTAATCACTATACTGCAAAGGCCCATTTTGCTGTCCACCAAAATTTGCGTTGACAATCCACCCTCCTATTTTTGTGGTATTTCCAAAGGAGGCATTTATTTTTTTAAATCCAATTGAATTGGTTTCTACGCCAATATCTACTAGGGGCTTAAGGGGAGTTGGTTTACTAAATACCTGCACTACGCCACCAATGGCTTCGGCACCGTACATAGCAGAAGCGGGCCCTTTAATCACTTCTATATGGTGGATAAAACCAGTATTGATTTCAATGAGGCCATTGTTGCTAAAAAGCCCGCTGGTTCGAATAGGCATTCCGTCCTCTAAATATAAATACAAGCCTTTTAAGCTAATGGGTTGACGAATGGACATCATATGCTGTTCGTTGCCAATACTAGGCATATATACCCCACTTACTTTATTTAATAAATAGTCAATTCTGTTGGAATTTTCTTTTTTAAGGGTTGCTTCACTTAAAGTACTAATAGCAATGGGCGCTTCTTTTCTTTTTTCAGCTAATTTGCTGGCAGAAATCACCACTTCATCAAGTTGATTATAGATACTATCCTGTGCATCGCAGTCCATGCAAATAAATAACAACAAACAAGACAATAGTGGCCAACAAATTTTCATTAATGTAAAATTAGTGCTTAATTTAGTTTTATCTTGATTTACATTTTAAACAGCAATTATGAAAAGAAGCTTTATTATTTTGTTATTATTTTGTGCAATCCTAAAGACGAATGCACAAATTAAAACGGTCAAAGAACAGGCGACCATTGTCAATGAATTATTAGCGGATAGGTTCAATAACCTGCTGCCCAGTTTAATGACAAAACACAATATTGACTGTTGGGTTTTAATTACAAGGGAATACAATGAAGACCCCATTGTCAAAACAATGCTGCCTGCAGAATGGTTGTCAGCAAGACGAAGGACGGTATTGGTTTTTTACAATAATCCAAACACAGGAAAATTGGAAAAGTATGCTGTGGCTCGATATCCAGTTGGAAAAGAAATTAAAGCTGCTTGGGATACTGAAAAATATCCTGATCAATGGAAGGCACTCGAAAATTTATTAACTCAAATTAATCCCCATACAATAGCTTTAAACACCTCGGTTGATTTTGCGCATGCCGATGGAATGGAATATACTGCCTATGTGGAATTGATGCAATTTTTAAGCAAGGAACAACAAGCTAAAGTTATTTCAGCTCAACCATTGGCGGTAGCTTGGCTTGAAACCAGAACTGCGATGGAAATGAACTATTATCCTACGCTTTTACAAATCACCCATGCTATTATACAAGAAGGCTTTAGCAACAAAGTAATTAAAGTCAATAAAACAACCACGACCGATTTAGAATGGTGGTTTAGACAAAAACTAAGTGATATGGGCTTGACTACTTGGTTCCATCCTTCAGTTGAAATACAAAGACGCAATGCAACGAATAAGGAAGAAACCATTCGTAAAGGCGACTTTTTACATGTTGATTTTGGAATAAGTTATTTAAGATTAAATTCAGATGTCCAGGAGCAAGCCTATGTGTTGTTGCCAGGTGAGACCGCTGTTCCTAATGATTTAGCGGCTGCTTTTGAAAAAACAAATCAACTTCAAGACATCTTAACCAATAGTTTTGGCCTTGGTAAATCAGGCAATGAAATATTAGCGCAAGCATTGTCTACAGCTAAGTCAAAAGGGATTCAGCCCAGTATCTATACCCATCCTATTGGATTTCATGGACATGCTGCTGGCCCGACCATTGGCATGTGGGACATGCAAAATGGGGTACCTGGTTCCGGTGATTATAAGATGAATGCAAATACGGCTTATTCTATTGAGTTGAATGCTATATATACTTTAAAGGATTGGGACCAACCAGTAAGGGTCGCACTTGAACAAAATGGTATTTATGATGGCAAAACGTTTAACTACATAGATAAAAGACAAACTAAAATCATACCCATTTCCTTTAACTAAAATGAATTTTCTATGCATAAAAAAGGCCCTTACTATAAGGGCCTTTTTTTATAGGGATACTTTAAAGATACTTCAAAGATACTTTATAAGATACCGCATAAGATATTTAATACTACTACTACTATACTGTTACAATACTATTGGTCGTACCAAAAACATTTGCAGTTTGTTGCTCCACCTCGTTGTCATTTAACCAGTTTTTTTTGTCTAAAAAATATTTAAACTCGTGGGTGGTTTCTTTGGGTAAATTTACCTCAGCAGTAAATACGCCCTCTTTTTTCTTAGTCATGGAAAGTCCTTTTTTCCACTCATTATTCAACCCTAAAATTTCTACTTTTTTTGCTTCAGCTGCTAAAGTGAATTTAACTTTTACGTAGTCTTTTGTTTTAAAATATTTTTTCTCTATCATAATGGTATCAATTAGTAATTACTTATTAATACGGCGATTTACTAAAAGTAACCCACCTACGTTGGATTAATTCATATACTAACAAACGATCTATTGTAAAAATTCATTTCAATCGTTTGCGATCGCTAAAAAGCAGAAAAAAAATCCCTTGCATAACAAGGGATTTTAAAATTTATTGAAAGCAAATATTATTTTAGAAAATAGTTTACAATCAAAAAAGTGATTGCAGCAAGGATACCACTTACCGGTATGGTTAGGACCCATGCCCATAATAAATTGGTAGTTACCCCCCATCTAACCGCACTAATACGTTTAGTAACTCCAACGCCAATAATTGAACCCGTAATCGTATGTGTAGTTGAAACAGGGATTCCCATTTGGCCAGTGAAGAATAATGTAAATGCACCTGCAGTTTCTGCGGCAACACCTTCTAAAGGGGTTACTTTGGTGATTTTAGTTCCCATTGTTTTTACAATTTTCCAACCCCCACTCATGGTCCCTAAGCCAATTGCTATATAACAAGCCGCAGGCACCCAACTAGGTAGTTGACCAAAATCCTGAATGGATCCATTGGCAATTAATGCAGCACCAATAATACCCATTACTTTTTGTGCATCGTTACCGCCGTGACCAATGCTAAATGCAGCAGAACTAAACAGCTGTAATTTTTTGAACATATTTGAAACCGTATAGGCCGTTGGTGTTTTGATTTTTTCTACATACACATAAATCAACATAAAAAAAATGGCTGCACCAATAATACCATATTCGATAATTGCATTATCTGCTTTGTCTATTTCTCCAGCAAATGTTTTTTGAATATTAAACTTTTCAATTTTAGCCTTAACCTTATCTAAGTTTTTAGGTTGAATTGGGTGAATGGCATTCATTAAAACAATTGCAGAATCAGCAGAAATTGATTTTGCTAAATATAATTTTAAAGGCACTTTATAGCCTTCAGTTTTTTCTTTTGCAATATCATATAGTTTTTTTATTTCTACATTATCTGGAGCCTTTGCTTCTAATACTAAAAAATCATCCGCGTTTCTTGCAGCGTCTTTGATTTTACTTTCGGCTATATTGTCTAACCAACCGCTTTCTTTTGCAGTTTTGGCTATAGATTCAGCACCTAATTTATCATAGCTAGACAAATAAGGGTTTAATTTTTCGTATTTTTCTGTAGCAGTAGTTAATTTCTTTTTATTTTCTGCAAGTTTGTTCGATAAAATAGTATCTCCCTTTTTTTCATTTAATTCTTCTTCAATGCTTGCTATTTCCTTTTTATATTTATCAATGCTATAAAATTTTTGAACATTTTCATGAATCTTTGTATTCTCGAAACGATCAAACATTAAAATGGTAATGAAGGTGGCTATGGAAATAATAGCAAGTCTCCACCACATATTTTGCATAATCGTGACCAGTGTGATGAATACAGAAATGACGATGCCAATGATGGGTGCTAAGAAAATAAATAACACAGTTTTGATAATGGTATCTGCGTCTACAATTTTAGCCCAAGAGTAACCAATCCCTTTGGTCATTAATGCATGGGCAATGGCTGCGCCTGCAAATCCTCCAATTAAAGTGTGCGAGGAGGAGGATGGAATGCCATACCACCAGGTAAGCAAGTTCCAGAAAATAGCAGCTAGTAATCCAGAAAAAATTACGGGTAAGGTGATAAAATCTTTGTATACCGTTTTGCTAATAGAGTTGGCTACCGCATGGTCCTTAAAAATCCAAAATGCGATTACGTTAAATAATGCGGCCCAAAGTACTGCCTGTAATGGCGTCAGTACTTTGGTAGATACCACCGTCGCAATGGAGTTGGCTGCATCGTGAAACCCATTGATATAGTCAAAAATTAGAGCAAGCGCTATAATTATTATTAATAAAGTCATTTCTAGTAAATTATGCGTACTTGATGATAATAGATTCGATTACATTTGAAACGTCTTCAATTTTATCAGTCGCTATTTCTAGCACTTGATAAATCTCTCTTTTTTTAATTACTTCTTTGAAGTCATTTTCTTGTTCAAATAATTTTTCAATACTCATATCAAATACATCATCTGCTTGATTTTCAATGCTATTCACTTTGATCATTGCCTCGGTCATTCCCTTTATGTTTCTCATATTACGCAAACCCATTACAGCTATTTTTGTTTCAGCTGTTCCTTGTAAAATAAGTTCGGCTAGTTTATGAATACCTGTATCGTTAGGATTTACTTTATAAAAATTTATTTTTTTTGCAGAGGCATAAATATAATCAGCAATATCATCTAGCGAGGTAGCTAAATAGTGAATATCCTCTCTGTCAAATGGCGTGATAAAATTTCGTCCCAATTCAGTAAATATATTATGCGTTAAGTCGTCATTTTTATGTTCCAAATTTTCAATTTGAGCCAGGATATTGGCTCTAATATCAGCATCCGGTTCGTTTACCATTTCTTTTAATTTCCCACCCATTTGATAAACATGTTCAGCAACATCTTCGAATAATTGAAAAAATACCCTGTCTTTTGGCAAGAAAATTTTCATGATAGAATTAAGGCCCATAACTAGTTGTTTTGTGATGATTTTATGCTGTAAAATTGCTGTTTTAGGCCTTAAATAGCATTATTGCAAGATTACTAAATTGTTAACAAATAGGTTATTTCCTATCTTTATGTCATTCAAGTGTAATTTGTAGTATAAAAATTAATTAATTAGTTATAAATCAATGATTTATAAAAATAATTTTCCAGCCAAACTACTTGGGCTTTTGCTCATTTTACTTGTTTTTCAGGCTAAGTCGCAGGGTCCCGACTCCGCTTATACGGTGCCTAACACCCCATTTTTGTCCCATATTATTGCTTCAAAACAACTTAATACGGCGATTAATTTATCAAGTGATACCTATCCTATCCCGTTACAAAATACAGTCATCGCTGCCAACGCGCAACTGCTTTTGAAACAAGGGGATGCTATTTATATTTTAATCAGGCAAACGGGGTTTGTGTACAAATTAATTCGTTCAGACTCCGCAAAATGCGTTTTTAAAAGAATTGATCATACCGTTAACCTGAATTACAATATAGATTGTAAAAACTTTATATACCAAGGCGGGTTATATAGTTATGGGGGCTATGGTTTTTGGAAAACAAATGGACATTTAAGAAAGTTTAATTTTGAAGACAGTGAATGGGATATCATCCCTTTGAACATGGAAATCATGTCAACCAGTTATAATTGGTATTCGGAAGAGCAAGGAAGATTGTATGTTCCTTTTCAAAGGGTGGTGAATGCAGGCATTGCAGGTCCTGAAAACATAAAAGGAATACCTAATTATACAAGTTATTACCTGGATTTAAAAACTAAACAATGGCAAAAGCTAGGCGATCTTGAAAGTGAGGTCATTGAAATTGTAGAAAAAGATTTCTCCTCCAATGAATTCTTGCCTTTAAAAAATGGGTTTATTCATTTAGTAAACGAGGACACTTATTTATTTGATTTAGTGCACAACAAAATATACAAGAGTAAGAACACTGAATTGAATCAATTTTTAAAAAGACGTGCTAACAATCTTAATATATATATTGAAGGAGATAAAATTGTTAGTTATAATTCTGGCACGAAACTATTTATTACTTATCCTTTTGAATTATCGGACTTTGAATTGTTAAGAACCAGTATTTGGGGCCAAGAAAATAAGCTATTTATTTTATTGCTTATGATCACCAGTATTGCGATTGCTTTTGTTGGAGGATGGTGGATTTTTAATCGAAGTGTGAACAGAAAATTAGAATTTGCGCAGCTTAAAATATTAAAAAGTAAAACAGTGAATCAGGCATTTACCACAATTGAAGTGGCACTGATAAAATTATTATTAACAGCAGGCAGTAAAGATAAGTATGTTGAAATTGGACAAATTAATCATGTATTAGGCATTAGAGATAAAAATATTGGGCTCCAAAAAAAGGTCAGAAGTGATGTGATGAAATCCATTAATGATAAGTATGAATTTATCACGCAATCTAACTCGGCACTTATTGGCAGTAGTAGAAAGGAGGAGGATAAAAGATTTTATGAATATTTTATAAAGCCCAGTGAGTTGAATACAATTAAGCGAATTTTAGAGAATAATTAAACAAAAATCCAATTGTCATAGAACTGTAAAAAAACAGTGAGGTTTAGTCAATTAAGTATCCAAATACTTGATTCCCTTTTATATTCAATTCACCTTTGCGGCGTGAAAAAGCGCCGGTTATTTTTTTATTTTATTTTGTTGTCACCCATGTCGGTTGTAGCACAGACAAGGATGGCCAATGACACTTTGCAAATGTTAGGAGATAGTGTGGTGATTACCGCCAACCGATATGCTCGAAAATTAAGTAATGTCACCGTTCCGGTAAGCATCATCAATGCAAAACAAATTCAAGAAATTGGCGCCATTCGATTAACAGATGTTTTAAAAGAGCAACCAGGTTTAACCATGACCAGTGGTTTTGGAGCAGGGGTACAATTGCAAGGCTTGAATCCTGATTACACCATTATTTTAATTAATGGAGAACCACTTGTTGGTAGAACTGCTGGCGTATTGGATTTAAACAGAATAGCCCTTGGCAATATTAAAAAAATTGAAATTGTTAAAGGCCCCTCTTCAAGCCTATACGGTAGCGAGGCCATGGCTGGGGTTATTAATATAATCACCGATGCAGCCAATGCAATGCCTTTGCAGGCGACCTTTAGATATGGAACTTATCAAACCATGGATGCTGGGGTGAATCATTCCATTGTCAATAAGTCTATTTCCTACCAGGGCTACTATAATTATTTCAGTACCGATGGTTTTAGTATTAGGCCCAATAGTACGAGTCGAACAACCACTCCAATTACCAGGTATACCATTAATCAGCAGTTAAAATATAATTTTTCAGACCATACCAATATTTCATTGAGCATTAGAGCAACAGATGAAAAAGTGAAAAGTGAAATTTCGGTAGTCAATGGTGGAGCGACCATCAGTTCCTATGGTTATGAACACAATACCGATCAAAATTTTAACGCGTCTTTGAACCACAAATTTTCCAACAAACTTAAAACTAGTTTTAGAGGATACCTTACGGAGTATAATGGCAGACAGGATTTGCTAACGGTTGCAGGCGTACCCTATTATGATTTATTAAATCATTTGTTTCAAAGAATTGAAAATCAGACCGATTGGAATATCAGTCAGCAAACTAATTTAATTTTTGGCGCAGGTACTATTTTGGAAGGAGTAAAAAGTAATCGCTACGATAGTGAACAAATACGAAAAACCAATTCAATAGGATATGGGTTTTCCCAAATAGAATTAAATCCCACAAAAAATTTAATTGTGATAGGTGGAATTAGGTTTGATAAAAATGAAGCTTTTGCCTCTGCATTTAGTCCAAAAATATCGGCCTCTTATAAAATAAATGAAAACAACAAACTAAAATTCAGTATTGGTCAAGGGTTCAAAGCACCTGATTTTAGACAAATTTATTTAGACTTCACCAATGCAGCGGCAGGAGGGTATAGTGTATTCGGCTCTGATCAAGCACAAAAAGTAATTGCTCAATTAATGAATGCAGGTCAGGTTGGTACTTTATACAATACCTATTATCAACTCAATACCTTAAAACCTGAATATTCAAATGGGATGCACTTTTCTTGGGACTATGAATCCAGCAATAAAACATTCCTAAGCATTCAGTTATTTAGAAATGACATTAATAATTTAATTCAGGTACAACAAGTGGCAGCCTATGTTACAGGTGCACAAATTTTTAGTTATTTAAATGTAGGTCGTGCATTTACCCAAGGAGTAGAAGTTGAATCAAAGTATCAACTTAACCCAAACATCATGCTTAGTGGAGGCTATCAGTTTTTATTGTCTGGCGACAAGGATCAAATTGCTCAAATCAAAGCCGGAAAAGTATATACCAGGGATGCAAACGGGTATAGCCGTTTATTATCACTTAGCGACTATGTGGGTCTTTCCAATATCAGCAAACACAGGGCACAGTTCAAATGTAACTACCACGATCAAAAAGGTTTTTTTGCAAATATTCGATTTATATATAGAAGCAGGTGGGCAGTAAACAATACCAACGGAAATGAAGTTTTTGACAATGGAGATGAGTTTGCAAAAGGATACATTTCGGTGAATAGTTCGATTGGTAAAGAATATAAAAATGGATTATCTATTCAATTGGGCACTGATAATATAGGCAACTATGTTGACGCAGTCAACCTCCCTAATTTACCAGGAAGCACTTTTTATGGCATCTTAAAATATCAACTATTAAATAAAAAATAAATAACAATGAAAAAATCAATCCAAAATTTAGCAGTAGGTTTAATCTGTTCAGTGAGTATCTTGGCATGTTCAAAATCAGATACCAGTACCCTAATGCCTGTTACAGCAGTCAGGGTCAATGATATTCCATCAGACACGATAGTGGGATTAAGTGCACAGGGTGCTCCCCTCACCAATGGCAAATACACTTTTTATAGTATCGAAAAAAATGCCATTGTACCAAATGCGGATAGTGCAAGTACTAAATGGGATATTGCCTTTATGTCAACAAGAATTATTACCAATGGAGGTACCAGTGGAATTGGCCAAGGAGGCGCTTTTGTTTTTACAGGTTTATTTGATGCATTAACTACTATTCCTGCTGATTCTGTTTTTAAAACTGATAACGCACCAGCATCTTATGCAATACCAACAGGAAGCGGAAAAGGTTGGTATAATTATGATGGGTTAACCAATTTAATTACCCCACTGGCAGGAAGAGTTTTAGTGATCAGAACTGCATCGGGTAAATATGCAAAAATAGAAATCATCTCTTATTACAAGGGGGGTGTAACTTTGCCGGCAACTGCATCCGATATGGATAAGTTAACCAAACAACGTTATTACACTTTCCGTGTTGCTTACCAACCCAATGGAACTAAAACTTTTTAATGTAATTTAATAGGTTTGGTAGGTATCAATAAAAGAAGGAGTGCATAATGCACTCCTTCTTTTATTAGGGATAGATGTATTTTATTTTTTTGCTTTAAATGATCCCTTTTGCTTTAAAGCTCCAAGTAAAATGAAAGACCGCAACAATTTCGCCTTTTTCATTGGTCCCTACCGATTTGCAAATTAAGGTTTGTCCTTCGCCTGTTTGAATTGCGGTATGAACGGCTTGTTCAACCGCCGCTCCGTCATCACTGGTAAAATATAATTTCCCCGTTCCTTTTTTAAAATACGCCGCTTCCATTTTCACTACCAACATACTCACTTTGGGTATTCTTTGATAAAGATGACCAAATGCCAACAAGCCCGTACTCATTTCGGCAGCCATGGCCTCGGCAGCAAAGTAAACCGACTTAAATGGATTTTTACTAAACCAACTATGCTTTACCAGAATGGTACAGCTTTGTTCATTGATCTGATTTAATTTTAGTCCTACAAAAAAAGCCGCTGGTAATTTTGTTGCTAAGAAAAAACCAAAGCGAATGGGGGAACTAATTTTATGTACAAAAGACGCGAAGTTGCGATTCATAAAAAGGTTTGAATTTAAAATTACAATTTATTATCACTTACAAATAACTTATTTTTTAAAGAAACTTATAAGAGATAACCCTTAAATTTAGGCAATAAACAAACTACTATGCCACAGGGACTTCAAACTTACGATTATCTGGTTTTTGTAATGTATTTTATGTTAATTGCCAGTTATGGAGTATGGATCTATCAACGTAAAAAAGTCGCTACTGTCAATACCCAAGATTTTTTCTTGGCCGAAGGTCAATTAACCTGGTGGGCCATTGGCGCTTCACTAATTGCTTCTAATATTTCGGCAGAGCAATTTATTGGCATGAGTGGAAATGGATTTAGATTGGGATTGGCCATTTCGGCCTATGAGTGGTTAGCGGCAATCTCGCTAGTGGTAGTAGGTATCTTTTTTATGCCGGTGTATTTAAAGAACAAGATATACACTATGCCCCAGTTTTTAAAAACAAGGTACAATGAAACCGTAGCGATGATGATGGCTATTTTCTGGTTGTTCCTATACATTTTTGTAAATCTTACCTCTATTTTATTTTTAGGCGCTATTGCCATTAACAATTTAACGGGAGGTACGCATTTTCATTTAATCATGATTGGCTTAGCGGTGTTTGCCTTATTCATTACCCTTGGAGGCATGAAAGTAATTGGTTATACCGACGTGATTCAAGTAATTGTGTTAACCGTGGGTGGTTTGATCACTTCTTATATTGCTTTAACTGTTGTAGGAGAGAAATTTGGTTTTGGAAAAAATGCCATTGATGGTTTAAATCATTTAATTAAAGTTGCCCCCGATCATTTTAAAATGATTTTTGATAAGCCAGGGGTTGGTGCAACGCAAAAACAAATCGACGACTATTCCTCTTTACCGGGTTTAGCTATGATGGCAGCCGGGATGTGGATTGCCAATTTAAATTATTGGGGATGTAATCAATATATTACCCAAAGAGCTTTGGGAGCAGATTTAAAAACAGCTCGATCAGGTATATTTTTTGCAGCCATTTTAAAATTATTTATGCCTTTATTGGTGGTGGTTCCAGGAATCGCTGCTTATGTATTGTACAATAATGGGGAGTTGCAACAACAAATGTTAACCAATGGAGTGCTTACGCAGGACAATGCTTATTCTTCTGTCATTGGATTTTTGCCCGTAGGCTTAAAAGGCTTGTCTATGGCGGCTTTGACAGCAGCCATAGTTGCATCTTTAGCAGGTAAGGCCAATAGCATTTCTACCATCTATTCCTTAGACATTTATAAAAAATATGTAAACAAAGATGCTTCTGATACTAAAACAGTTGCTACGGGTCGTTTGATGATTGTTATTTCCTTAATCATTGCCATTGTTATTAACTGGAATGACACTTTAGGTATTGGAGGCAAGGGCGGATTTGAATTTATCCAAAAATATACAGGCTATATTTCTCCAGCCATCTTCCCGGTTTTTTTATTGGGATTCTTTTGGAAAAAAACAACTTCAAAAGCAGCGATTTGGGGAATTTTACTAGGATTGGCTTTGGCTATTTTGTTTGATAAGTTTTTACCAAGTATGTTGGGCAATGAAACCATTTTATACACTGCATTACCCAATGGACATGGCGGATTTGAAATCCCGTATTTAATTCAAATGGGCTGGGTGTTTTTATTTACTTGTATTATTATGGTTGTAATTAGTTTAATAGATGTTAAAGGACAAACACATGCCAATTCATTACAAGAGGATACCACAAAATACAAACTAACCAATGCACATGTTGCAATGATCGTAATCATCTTAATTGTGGTGGCAGGTTTATATATTCGTTTTTGGTAAAAAATACATTTATGCAAAAAATAGCAAAAGGCTTTATTGGCATTGCACTTTTATTCATGCAAGGCAATTTATTGGCACAACAGCAATTCAATATTCAAGCTGCAGCTAAATCCACCGTTATTTTAAATGTACAAATTATAGATGGTACAGGTGCTTTACCTATGCAGGGAGCAGTAAGATTCAAAGGCGATAAAATTATGGAAGTTGGGAACCTGAAACCAGTGAAAGGCGAAAGCATTGTTGACGGCAAAGGCTTGACCTTGGCACCCGGTTTCATAGACGCACACAGCCATCACTTAGGAGACTTGCAAAGAAACCCAACTGGGCTTTCTACCTCCAACCAAGGCATCACCACGGTGGTGATTGGCCAGGATGGAGAAGGGTATCCAATGGACTCTTTGGAAAAAGACATGCGCGAAAAACCTATTGTTGCAAATGTTGCCAGTTATACCGGACATTCAAGTTTGAGAGAAGAAGTGATGGGTGAAAACAATGTATTAAGACAAGCAACACAATTGGAGGTAGATAAAATGAAAATCATTTTACAAAATGAGCTTGGCAAAGGAGCACTAGGACTCTCCACTGGATTAGAATACGAACAAGCATTTTATTCAAGCAGGGATGAGGTAATACAGCTTGCTCAAATTGCAGCGAATGCCAACACCCGTTATATAAGTCATATAAGAAGTGAGGATGTAACCATGGCCGATGCCTTGGATGAAATCATTCAAATAGGTAGAATCACCAAAATGCCAGTGCAGATTTCTCATATTAAATTGGCAAAAAAATCGGATTGGGGAACGGCTGCTACTATTATAGCACAGCTAGAAAAAGCAAGAGCAGAAGGGGTCCAAATTACAGCAGATGTATATCCTTATACTTTTTGGAACTCCACATTAAGGGTGTTGTTTCCTGCGCGCGATTATACCAATATGGCAAGTGCACAATTGGCCGTAACGCAGTTGTTTGATCCAACGGCATCCTATATAGTACAATATGCACCGCAGCCTTCTTATGTAGGCAAAACCCTTTCTACGATTGCGAAAGAGCGCAATGAAACGGATGCGCAGACATTAATTAATTTGGTTGCGATGGCTGCCGATTTCAAACAAAAAAATCCCGGATACAAAGGCAGTATTGAAGCGATTGCTGCAAAGAGTATGAGTGAGGAAGATGTTGCAAAATTTATTGCATGGCCTTATGCCGTTATTTGCTCTGACGGAAATGCAGGAGGTCATCCTAGAGGCTATGGTTCTTTCCCTAGAATACTTGGAAAATATGTTCGCACCGACAAAGTAATTGATTTAACCAATGCGATTTATAAAATGACTGGGCAAACAGCTGCTTATTTAGGCATTCAAGAAAGAGGGGTTATTGCGGTTGGCAAAAAAGCCGATTTAGTTTTATTCAATCCCGCGACGGTCAATGACAATGCAACTATAATGAACAGCAAAGCATTATCGGATGGCATTGCAATGGTATGGGTGAACGGTTCACTTGTGTATAAGGATCAAAAAGCAACTGGGAATAAACCCGGCGTGCTTATTAGACGCTAAATTCTTGCTTTAGTTTTATATCTTTAACAACATCATAGTTATATACCCTAAATAGATAGGTTGAATGAATAATGCAATTGTACTCACCAATGGACTGTTGACATCTTCGGATGCAAAAACGGCACATGGTTTAATAAGAGGAACAGAACGTTTTACCATTGTTGGAATAGTCGATTGCGATGCTACTGCAGGACAGGATGCCGGTGAATTATTAGATGGCAAGCATAGAAACATTCCGGTATTTGCAAATTTTGAAAATGCAATTGCGCAATTAAGGGAGGTACAATATTTAATCATTGGCGTTGCGACCGTTGGCGGTAAGTTGCCAGGCAATATGCTGGAAGTAGTGATCAAAGCCATCAAGGAAGGCATTTCCATTGTGAATGGATTACATGAATATCTAAATGAAAAACCGGAGGTAGTGGCGTTGGCGAAATCCAAAGGGGTTGAATTAATAGATGTACGCAAGCCAAAAAACAGAGAAGACCTAAATTTTTGGACAGGTGAAATTTTTAAAGTGACCGCACCCATTATTGCGGTGATTGGCATGGACTGTGCGATGGGGAAAAGAACCACAGCCAGAATGTTAAGCCAGTCTTGCAAAGCGAATGGATTCAATGGCCAAATGATTTATACGGGTCAAACAGGTTGGCTGCAAGGAGGGAAATATGGATTTGTCTTTGACTCCACCTTAAACGATTTTGTTTCTGGAGAATTAGAAAACGCCATTGTAAGCTGCTGGAAAGAAACCAATGCGGACATCATTTTTTTAGAAGGCCAATCCTCTTTACGCAATCCAAGTGGTCCTTGTGGTATTGAATTATTAATTTCTGGAAATGCGAAGCAGGTAGTTTTAATATTTGCACCCAAAAGAAAATACTTTGATAATGATGAACATTGGGGTGCGATACCTTCGGTGGAATCAGAAATTGAGATTATTGAAAAATTAGGATCTAAAGTGATTGCCGTTGCAGTGAATACAGAGGATTGCAGTAACGAGGAAGCTTTTGCTTATCAAGCAGCGTACGCAAAAAAATTAAATATTCCAGTACTGCTTCCCATGCAAGAGGGCGTTGATCCATTAATACCCACTTTAAAAGCACTGATAAAATAAAAATTTGCACAAGTAAATGTAAATACGCTTTGTGTGAATTTGATTTTATTAAATAAATAGTTATGAAAATTGTTGCAGTAAGATCTTATTTAAAAAAAATGGCTTTAACCAAGCCCTATACTATTGCCTATAATACATTTACAGATGTAAGCTTGGCATTTTTTGAAGTAGAATTAGCGAATGGAATCATCGGATACGGTTCGGGAAGTCCTGCCGAGGAAGTGGTTGGAGAAACCACCGAACAAACTGCGGCCAATTTACAAACTCATTTTGTACAACAATTTGTTGGAAAAGACATTCGTCATTTTCAGCAAATCATTTTTGAAACTATTCAGCATTTTTCGCATTTGCCTGGAACACAAGCAGCGATAGACATTGCCTTGCATGATGCCTTTGGAAAATTTATTGGTATTTCGGTCGCTGAATTTTATGGCCGCAAAATAAATGCCCTACCCACTTCGGTCACTATTGGAATTAAATCGGTTGCAGCAGCTTTGGAAGAAGCGGCAGGATACAAGGCTTTGGGTTTTAAAATAGTAAAAGTAAAAACAGGCTTGAATGTAACGGAGGATATTGAAAGGGTACTAAAAATAAAAGAACAATTTGGCAATCATTTTAAAGTAAGGGTGGATGCAAATCAAGGGTATAGCTTGGCAGACTTGAAGCAATTTATAGCGGCTACTAAGGGAAAGGACTTGGAGCTTATTGAACAGCCTATGCCGGTAGGAACTGAAAACGAATTACTAAGCCTTCCTTGGGAGGATCGTAAATTGCTAGCAGCCGATGAATCTTTAAAAAATCCGCAAGCAGCATTACAATTGGCATCCAACGAAAAACCATTTGGTATTTATAATATTAAATTAATGAAGTGCGGTGGTATAGTAGGAGCTATGGGTATTGCCAATATTGCACAAAATGCAAACATTGATTTATTCTGGGGTTGCAATGACGAAAGTATAATTAGCATTACCGCGGCATTGCATGTAGCGTATGCTTGCCCCAACACCAAGTATATTGATTTGGACGGAAGTTTGGACTTAGCGGAGGATTTGGTGCATGGAGGATTTGAAATAGTAAATGGCGAAATGCATATTCAGCAAACCCCAGGGCTTGGGTTCAAATTAATTTAAAATCATTAATTGTCCTTGTTCAGGATAAATTATTTTAAGTCCTAAATGATTACCCGCTTCAATTTGTTGTTTAATGTTTTGTGAACAGCTTGAACAAGGCTTGATATGCGTAATGGCAATAGTAAGTTCTTTTAGATTGTCTCCTGCAATAGTATGTAGCTTATTCATTTCCTCCATGAATAACTTTGGATTTAAATGACCGAATAAGGATTTGTCAGGCAAACTATTGTCAAAGGAAACTTCAATAAAGATGGCCTTAAGCTGTTTATTTTTAATGAGCGGTGCAATTTGGGTCCATACGTTCCATAATTTATTGGACCGCTCCACGGTATCCGCTCCCGTATCCCCAAAATACAAAAGGTAGTCATTGTTGTTATTCACCAGGAATGCAGTACTTTCATAAGGATTCAAATGACTTAGTGAAAAGGCAGTTACTTTAAGTCCAGTTTTTGGCACTTCAATGGCCTGCCCCGCAGTTAAATATTGGTATTGATATTTTCCCAAAGCAGGTGCCTCTCCTTCATTGGCAAAATTGGCCCAACCCTTCCAAGTGAAGTAGTTGCTTTTTAAAACATCAATTACAGAAGGCAATGCGAACACTGGCTTGGAAATATCATTGGGGGAATTTAGGATTAAGCCAGCCAAATGATCTAAATGACCATGTGATATAAAATAAGCCTTGATATTTTCTTGTTGAATAAGGGAGGTGTTTTTTTTAGCAAATAATTTATTTTGACTGGCTTTGATCAAACCAGCGTTAATGGTGCCCGCGTCTAAACAAATAAAAGCATCTGAACCATTCGCGGCGACCATATAGGCGGAGAGGTTGGATTCATCAAGTCCCCCCAACACCCCTAAAGGGATCACTTTGAAACCCTTAGGGGTATTGGGACTTTGGGCAATTAGGCTAGTATTTATTAGGGTAGTACCTGCGATACAAGCTACTAGGACCGCGATTTCTTTTATTTTCATCTTATTTATTATACAAATTAAAATTAATATATTTATCTTTACTTCCGCAATATGAGACCGATTAAAACCATACTAATGCTATTGTTACTTGCTATAGGTAATAAAGCAATTTCACAAAACGATAGTTTATTAACTGGTGTTTTTGTAGGGTATCCTGATAGAATAAAGACATTAGATAGTCTTATTCAAAATGCAAAATCCCTGGCTTTAAATACAAATGATTATCAAGACGCTTATACCAAAGCATTAAATGCGGGTGCAAAGGCGGATTCCTTGTTGGTAAAGGTAGCTAATCAATTCTTTAAAAATTTGGCGTATGGTACTAAAGCACCAAAATTAGAATTTGAAGGGGCACATTATAACCCGGGCGTATATAATGTATCTAGCCTTGTAAATGAATATGCAAATAATAACAATTTAGCAGGACTGGTTACTTATTTTACCCAAAATTCAAAAGAAGTGGCAACCATTTTGGACACTTTGAATTTTTATCAAAACGCAGAAAAGCCTAATACAGCAAAAATTCAGTTGTTAAATAAAGCAGCCAATGATTTTAGGTGGTTGAGCGCTTTAAGACAAAATAATAGAATCATTATTGTCAATATCCCTTCTGCCCAATTATATGCTTATGATAGTAATAAGGTGGCATTGTCAATGAGGGTTGTGTTGGGCAGGCCAGGAACAAGAACAAATACCTTGTCTTCAGATGTAAAAAAAGTGGTATTGAATCCTTATTGGCATGTTCCTGGAAGTATTATTCGAAATGAAATGATACCTAAATTTAAAAATGACAAAGGGTATTTTGCAAAAAACAATTATACCATTTTAAATGCACAAGATAAAGTAGTTGATTTGAGTACTATTGATGTAAGTACTTTTAACGAAGGCAATTTTCCTTTTACAGTTCGACAAGGATCGGGCGCGTCTAATTCACTAGGCTTATTAAAAGTTGAATTCGATAGCCCTTCGGCAATTTATTTACACGACTCTCCACAAAAGAGTTTGTTTAAAAATGCAAGCCGATTTTATAGTCACGGCTGTGTAAGAATGGAAAAGCCAATTGATATGGGTAAGTGGCTATTAGTTAACAATAGCAAAGAAATTGACAACTTTGATTTCAAGAAACCAGGAAAGTATAAAGGTCCTAAACCTCAAAAAGTAGTGGTACCCACTAAAGTAATTATCTGGTACAGCTTGGTTGATTTTGACAACAATGGTCAATTAAAGTTTTACAAAAATATTTACAATAAAAAGTAAAGCAGGTTCACTTATTTGTTAAGTACAACATTTTGAATTGTTGTATAAAATTATTTTTTCCAAGCTCCTTGTTGGTAATTTCTTCATTTATGTTTTGCGTTTGCGCAAACAATAAATGATGCTCTTGTATCCAAGTAATTTGATTGTCGTGAAATGGAAAATCAATTAGTGCATTTTCACATTCACTGTTCAACTTTAATATCTTAATTAGTTCGGGGTTCATTATTTGTCTAAAACATTTAAAATTGCAGCAGTTGAAATTTCAAGAGCGCTTGCAATTTTATGTATTTGAAAAAGACTGGTGTTTATTTTTCCTAGTTCAATACGGCTTAATTGAGTGTAATCCATATCGGCTTTGAAAGCCAAATTTTCTAATGTAAGTTGGTTGTCAATTCTTAATTTTCTAACTCTTTCTCCTATTAGCTTTACCACCATATCTTTATCGTGCGACATTATGCAATTTGGAATATTAATTTCGCCTATTCAATGGCAAATATGCCATCATTTTTTTTGACGTTTTCGTCAAACAACATTTCCTTATTTATTTTCTGAAGAGAGGATACGAAAGGGGAAGAGGTGATTCTCTGGAGGAGCGAAATGCTTACTAAAGATACTCCAATACATTTTAAATTATTACATTTGGCTTAACCATAACATATATCTAAACATTTATATTCATGCTTGTAGTTTGATGTACTCATTATCGAGCCCACAGATTCTTAGTTTTCATTTTTTTAAAAATCAAAAATACATGCTGAAAACAAAATCATCAGCAAATTTCTAACAAGCCCATCTAATTCATTATTTGTCTAAAACATTTAAAATCGCAGCAGTTGAAATTGAAAAACGTTGAACTGCATTCATGCGTAATCCCGCAACCGCCGAAAAGGCTAGAAAGGCCTTTATGAAAATGAAAAACTTCATAATTATATATTTATACTAATATATAATTAATTGATAAATATAATTTTATAGTTTCTTTTGCATACTTTTTACTGTTTTAACATTTAAAAAAGTTTTCTTGGCGTACCTTTGCACCCCGAAAACAATGTTGAAACAACTTTTTATATTATCCTTATTCACATTTTTAGCTGTTCGTTCGAACAGTATAAGCGTGGTAGTGCCCTTTAATCCGGCTTCTTTGCCGGGTGGTGTCGCGGACGATAAAGCCTTGTTGTTATCAGAAAAGCTCAATATTAATTCAGAAGCGTTTAAACTGGCGATCAAAGGATACGAAAAACTTAAAGAGCAGGGCAGAATCAATAATTTGCGTTTTTTAACCATTATTGATTACAGTAAACCAAGTAATGAGCAGCGCTTATATGTGGTTGACATGGTTGCTGAGGAGCTAATTGTTAAATCCCTGGTGGCACACGGGAAAAATTCAGGTTGGGTATATGCCAATAATTTCTCTAATCGAAATGCCTCATTTCAAAGTAGTTTAGGATTTTATGTTACCGGGAATATATTTTTTGGAAAACATGGAACCACGCTCGAGCTTGAAGGTATAGAAGAAGGAATCAATGATCAGGCAAAAAATAGGTCCATTGTATTACATAGCGCTTACTATGTAAGTGATGCGGTAGTTAGACAACAAGGATTTATCGGAAGAAGCCTTGGTTGCCCTGCAGTTCCTGCTGATAAAGTATATGAAATTATTGAAAACATACAAGGGGCATCCTGTATGTTTGTTTATGCATCAAACAAAGACTATTTAAATAAGTCTCAACTAATCAAGTAGTAATTTTAAGTTTTTATTTATATTCAATACAAATTATTTGAATACTTAATATATTGCAGCATATTTATGCAAAAAAAAATCATCTTTTTCATTTTTGGATTCCTTCCATTATTGTTATTAGCTCAAAAAAAATCTCCCAAAAAAGTAAATAACAATGCAGTTGCTACAATACCAAGTATACAAGCACCCTTAAAATTATGGTATGATAATCCAGCAAAATATTTTGAAGAAGCCTTACTGTTAGGCAATGGAACACAGGGTGCTACCGTGTTTGGAGGTATTTCAATAGATAAAATTTTTCTTAATGATTTAACGCTTTGGTCTGGTGAGCCAGTCAATGCCAATATGAATGCAAATGCCTATAAACATTTGCCTGATGTTAGAAAAGCATTGCAAGACAATAATTATAAAAAAGCCGACCAGTTAATCAAAAAAATGCAAGGCAAGTATTCGGAATCTTATGCGCCCTTAGGTACTTTGTTTTTAGAACTATCCGATGACCCCTATATTACTGATTATTACAGAGAGCTTGATATTGATCAAGCCATTGCTAAAGTTAAAACCACTTCCAATACCAACGTAATTGAAAGGGAATACTTGGTTTCAAATCCGGACAAAATATTTGCAATACATCTTACGAGTAAAAAAGCGGGTGCCTTGGCTTTTACTTTACACTTTGAATCATTATTAAAATTTGAAAAAGCGGTAAGTAATAATGGCATTGCTGTACAGGGATATGCGCCAATAAAAGCCGAGCCCGTTTATTTGCAAAAAAAGAACAACGCAGTTGTTTTTGAAAATAAAAAAGGTACCCGTTTTGCGACCATCATAAAAATTCAAAGCAATACAGGTACCGTAACTAAAACAGATTCAAGTATTAGTTTGTCCAATGCGACCGAAGCAACTGTGTATGTTTCAATGGCGACTAGTTTTAATGGCTTTGATAAGGATCCGGTGATCAATGGACTCAACCACAATGCCATTGCAAATAGCCAATTAAACAATGCACAAAAAATAGGTTGGAATAATCTTAAAAAAAGACATTTAAAGGATTATCAAAATTTTTACAATAGAGTACAATTAAAATTAGCCAACAAGGATACCGTTAACTTACCTACGAATCAACGATTGGAGCGTTATGCAAAAGGATTAGCGGATCCTTATTTAGAAACACTGTACTTTCAGTATGGTCGATATTTATTAATTAGTAGTTCAAGAACACCATCAGTACCTGCCAACTTACAAGGTTTATGGAATTCATCTATTCAGCCGCCATGGTCAAGTAATTATACGATGAATATTAATGCGGAGGAAAATTATTGGTTGGCAGAAAACACCAATTTACCAGAAATGCATTTGCCTTTTTTGCAGTTTATCAATAATCTTGCGACAACGGGGAAGACTACTGCAAAAACATATTACAATATGCCAGGTTGGGTGGCGCATCATAATGCTGACATTTGGGCCATGACCCATCCAGTTGGCAATAATAATGGGGATCCTGTATGGGCCAATTGGGCCATGGGAGGCACTTGGGCGAGTACGCATTTATGGCAACATTATTTATATACAGGTGATAAACCATTTTTAGAGAAGCATGGATATCCTTTAATGCGCGGTGCTGCAGAATTTTGTTTAGCCTGGTTGATTAATGATAAGGAAGGAAAATTAATTACGTCACCATCCACTTCGCCTGAAAATAATTATAAAACACCAGCAGGGTATGTAGGTGCAACACTTTACGGAGGCACTGCTGACTTAGCCATGATTAGAGAATTATTTTTAAATGTGGTAGAAGCGCAAAAACTACTTAACAATGATGCGGAGTTTGTAAGTAAAATTTCAAAGGCATTGGAAAATTTACATCCATATCAAGTGGGTCAAAACGGTCATTTGCAGGAATGGTATTATGACTGGGAGGACGCTGATCCAAAGCACCGACATCAAAGTCATTTATTTGGATTGTATCCAGGCACACATATTAATATGACAAGTACGCCTACCATTGCAATGGCCGCAAAAAAATCATTAGAAATAAAAGGAGACGAAACAACAGGTTGGTCCAAGGGATGGAGAATCAATTTATGGGCAAGATTAAAAGAGGGTGACCGAGCCTATAAAATGTATCGTGAATTATTAAGATTGGTACCACCAGATGAAATCAATGAAAACAATCCAAAAACAGGAGGCACGTATCCCAACTTATTAGATGCACATCCACCCTTTCAAATTGACGGTAATTTTGGAGGTGCTGCAGCGGTAGCTGAAATGTTGGTACAATCCAATGAAGAATACATTGAGCTATTGCCTGCTTTGCCAAAAGCATGGCCCAATGGGGAAGTCAAAGGATTAAAAGCGAGAGGCAACTTTGAAATAGATATGGTATGGGCAGAAGGCAAAGTGAAGACGGTGAAAATAAAGTCAGCTACCCAATTAAATGCTAAAGTATGGTTAAATGGCAGGTTGGAAACGATCAAAACAGTTAAATAAAAAAAGTAATATACTAATTTAGCATTATGAAACACCATAAGGTGAAAGCTAAATAAATTTGTGATGAAAAAGCATATTATTCTTTGTCTTGTAATTTTAAGTTGCGCTATTGGTTTTAATGCAAGCGCACAATATAATAATATAGGTAGTAAAGTCTCAGCAAAGGATGCTGAACTAATTTTAAATCATCATAATCAAGCCAGGGCATTATTAGGTATCCCGCCATTAACCTGGAATGCCGAACTTTCGGCCTATGCGCAGGAGTGGGCTAATTATTTAGTGTATTCTAATAGCAATGAAATTGAACATAGGTCCTCGCTAGGCAAAAACACCCGAGATTTTGGAGAAAATATTTTTTGGGGTTCCAACTTTGATTCTTTCAGCGTATTAAATGCTTCTGAATCCTGGTACGAGGAAAAAGGAGCTTACATTTATCAACCGGTGTCCTATTCAAACTTTCATGGCACTGGACATTATACCCAAATGATATGGGGCAATACGAAGCAAATAGGGGTAGGCGTCGCAAAAGGGACGGATGGAAGTATTATTGTCGTTGCCAATTATTATCCTGCAGGCAATGTCATTGGAATGCTTCCTTATTAATTTGTTCCAAATTTGCGTTTCGGAACAAATAGAACCTTAATATGGGACATTTAAAGGCAGATGGATGCTAATTTTAAATCCTAATTTTACATTAAAACTAACTCAACATGAAAAAATTTATTTTAACAGCAATGGTAGCGACTGCCTTATTTGCTTGTGGAAACAAAACGGAAACAACGGATGCAAACAGTGCAACAGCTTCTTTCCCAAGCAATGCATCTGGATATACTTTGGACAGCTCAGCGAACACGGCTACATTACAAAAAATCAATGAGCTAGGTTGGTCAGGCAATGAGGTTCAAGCAAGAACTTTTTACACTGATTCTGCAGTTGTTTACGACAATGGCAATAAATTAACCATTGATGAAAACATGAAAATGATTCCGATGTTTAAAAGCAAGGGCATTGCGGTAAAAACTGAAAAGTATGATGCAATTTGGGAGTCTGTAAACAATAAAGCGAATGAGGATGGAATACGTAATTATGTTTTTGCTTATGAGAACGTGACATTTACAAAAGGAGATAAAAAAGTGAATGTAATTGTTTTCCAAGCAGCTGGATTTAATAAGGATGGTAAAATCGCAAAGGAGTGGAATGTGTACGACGCTTCATTGCTTGCTGACTTATTAAAATAGTCGAATAGTTTAGCAAAGGTTTAAGTTGATTTATAAAGATAGCATCAGGGCCCCCAAAAGGGCCCTGATTTGTTTTACAACAATGCGGGTGTAGTGAGGAAATTATCAATTAGGGCATACGAATAGCAGCACTAATCGTATGTGAAAGGTAAAAACTTTTCAGTTTGCACATGTTGAAGCATTGGAACCCTTTTGTTAAGTGCTTGTTGATTTAATACTGTTTCGTATTTTACGAGATACTGTATTGCCATTTGGGTACTGCTAAATTTATCCATTACATATTCATGGCAGGTTTTTTTATCGAAGTCATTCGCCTGTTGCACTGCATCCACCAATGCATTTACGTTATTGCTTAAAAAACCTACTTCGGGCTTTACAATTTCCGGAAGTGATCCATAAGGAGTTGCAAATACGGGGCAGCCAAAATACAAACTTTCTACGATGGATAAACCAAAGGGCTCGTTCCAAAGTACTGGAAAAATTAAGCCCTTGGATTGGCTTAAAATTGTATTTTTTTCAGCACCCCCTTTCATCCCATCAAAACGAATACGCGGATCAAATGTTAGTCGAATGCCTTGGTTTATATTAAAACGGACACCACCAATGATCCTAAGTTTAATTTTTGCTTTTTGTGCAATTTTAATCGCCCCTCTAACATTTTTCACCCTCCATGCAGCGTCCCCTAAAAAATGAAAATAGTTTCTAGGTTTGTTTAAACCTGGGTCGCCATAATCGGCTGGATCAATGCCATTGTGCACATAGGATTCGCTTCCATAACGTGCTGCATGATTTTTGGAAACAAAAACCGTATTTATATCCAAAGGAATTATTTCATTTGAATTTCCATGTACCGTGACAATATAAGGTATGGTAGGTATTTCGTTTACTTTGCAATTTAAATGCACTACATCTATGCCTACTGGAATTTGTTGATTAAATGGAATGGTCGGGTTCAATGTAAATACTTCAGCAAAATCACAATGGGAGCCAGCCTCTACTAAATAGGAAACCCGGTGTCCCATTTGTACCAATTGTTTACCCAACCACCAAATTACTCTTTCTGTACCTCCATATTGTGCAACAGGAATCTTGGTATTGTTTACAATAAGTATATGCATGAAGTAGAATTTTTCTTTAAAATAACTGCAAGCCAAAATAGCCAATGGCTGTAAAAAGTGTGCAACGAATAAGCACGCCTAAGCTACACCAAAAAACCATTTTATTGGTGGGGACATTAAATCCAACTCCCACGCCAATACTGATCGGAGCTCCCACGGTCATGGTTCCTAGTAGTCCTAAACCAATGACGCCATATTTTTCCCAAATTTTCAAAATAAAACCTGGTTCTTTTTTCGGCTTTTCGGCAGCCGGTTTGCGCAACTTGCTTAACCATTTTTTGATTAAATCGCCAAGGTACGCAGCCACAAAAACCCCCACAAGCCCTCCTACCGTACTTGCGGCAAAAATCACAAATGGGTTTAATTTAAATGCAAAGCCAGCAGGGATGGCTGCATAAATTTCGAAAGTGGCAAGGGCGGCTACAGTGAGAATTTTATAAAACATAGTTTTGTTGTTGCGAATGATTAAATACTAAAATTTTTTATTTTATCTGTTTGCGTAAATTTCATGGAAGGTTCTTTAATTTTTTCATGATGAATAAGGCATCGCCACATATTACTTTCATGGTTCAATAGGATGGTTGAAAATAAGATATTGTTTCCAATTCAGCCAATTGATTTTATTTGATTCTTTTTTGACCTAAATGTCAAATGTAAACCCTAATTTGCTGTTACTTCATCCGGGTCACCTTAAACATGTATATGAAAAAGAGCGTATTATTATTGAGCTGTTTGGTATCCCTATTTTGGATGGCTACCCAATTTATAAATGTTTATCGATATGCAGTGGTGGGTGCCATTTTTGAAATTCTTTGGCTGCCCATGATCCTATTGGCATTGAGTCTGCCACTGGTTTCCCTGTATTTTTTATGGAAAGAAAAGTTTAGTTTCAAATCCCCCTATTTTTGGGCACTACTGATAATGGCATTGAGCATTTTGCTATTGTCTTTTCGCTTATCATAAACAGTATGTCTTGGCAATTCGTTAATTTTAAATACTGAATTTTTGATTTTTCCTAGTTTGAAAACGATAAAGTATGATTAATAAAAAAGTGGCCAATGCTGAGCAAGCTATTGAGGATGTGATGGATGGAGACACCTTATTATTGGGTGGATTTGGCTTATGTGGTATTCCTGAAAATTGTATTGCGGCATTGGTAAAAAAAGGCGTCACAAATTTGACCTGTGTTTCCAATAATGCAGGGGTAGATGATTTTGGAATTGGTTTAATGTTGCATCAAAAGCAAGTAAAAAAAATGATCTCCTCCTATGTAGGTGAAAATGCCGAGTTTGAAAGACAATTATTGTCAGGCGAGCTGGATGTTGAGCTCATTCCTCAAGGTACTTTGGCATTTAGATGCATGGCTGCCGGCTATGGAATGCCTGCTATTTATACCCCCGCGGGCATTGGAACGGAAGTAGCTATTGGAAAAGAAGTACGAAATTTTAAGGGGAAGGATTATTTATTAGAAGAAGCATTTGATGCCAAGTTCGCAATGGTTAAAGCCTGGAAGGGTGACACTGCTGGCAATTTAATTTTTAAAGCAACTTCACGCAATTTCAATACCGTTATGGCGATGGCTGGAAAAATTACCATTGCGGAAGTGGAGGAATTGGTGGAGCCAGGCGAATTAGATCCCAACCAAATACATGTCCCTGGTATTTATGTCCATAGAATTTTTCAAGGGGATCATTATGAAAAAAGAATTGAAAAGAAAACGATATCTGTATAATCCATTATTCAATTAGTATGTTAGATAAAGAAGGAATCGCAAAAAGAATTGCACAGGAAATTCAAAACAATAGTTACGTTAATTTAGGAATTGGAATTCCAACCTTAGTAGCGAATTATATACCCAAGGATATTCATGTTTGTTTTCAATCAGAAAATGGACTCTTGGGCATGGGTCCTTTTCCAAAGGAATCGGAAGTGGATCCCGATTTAATTAACGCTGGTAAGCAAACGATTACTATGTTGCCAGGTGCGGCTTTATTTGACTCTGCGATGAGCTTTGGAATGATACATGCACAAAAAATAGATTTAACTATATTGGGTGCCATGGAGGTTTCTGAAATGGGCGATATTGCCAATTGGAAAATACCTGGTAAAATGGTAAAAGGCATGGGCGGCGCAATGGATTTAGTGGCCTCCGCAAAAAATATTATTGTAGCCATGCAACATGTAAACAAAGCAGGAGAAAGTAAATTATTACCTACTTGTAGTTTGCCACTTACCGGCATTCAATGTGTTAAGAAAATAGTGACGGAGCTGGCCGTTTTATCGGTGTTGCCCGAAGGAGGTTTTAAATTATTGGAACGCGCCCCTGGTGTTTCGGTTGAAACCATAAAAAAAGCCACCCTGGGTAAACTCATCATTGAAGGGGAGATTCCAGAAATGGCTTTTGATTAAATTTTCTTTATTATAAATTGCCTCTCAAGTCTTGTTCTCTTTCCAATGCCTCAAATAAGGCTTTGAAATTTCCGGCGCCAAATGACTTAGCTCCTTTTCTTTGTATGATTTCAAAAAACAAAGTAGGTCGGTCTTCAACCGGCTTGGTGAAAATTTGAAGTAAGTATCCTTCTTCATCTCGGTCTACCAAAATACCTAATTTTTTGAGTGGTTCCACGTCCTCATCAATGGGTCCAATACGGTCTAGTAAATCATCATAATAAGTGGAAGGGATATTTAAAAACTCCACCCCACGACTACTTAATTTTTCAACGGTATCTACAATATTGTCTGTAGCAATGGCGATATGTTGTACGCCTGCATCTTTGTAAAAATCCAAATACTCTTCCACCTGTGATTTCTTTTTTCCTTCCGCTGGTTCGTTAATAGGAAACTTAACAAAACCGTTTCCATTACTCATTACCTTACTCATGAGGGCAGAGTATTCAGTTGAAATTTGCTTATCATCAAAGGTCAAAATATTTTTAAAACCCATTACCTCTTCATAAAAGCTAACCCAAGTATTCATTTGATTCCAACCTACATTGCCTACACAATGATCGATGTATTTTAATCCTACAGGCGCTGGGTTATAATTATTTTCTAATTTTCTGAATCCAGGCATAAACACACCGCTGTAGTTTTTTCTTTCAATAAACAAATGCACTGTATCGCCGTAAATATGAATGCCACTCATTTTTATTTCACCATGCTCGTCCTGAATCGTATGGGGTTGCATATAAGGTTTTGCACCTCTTTTCACTGTTTGCTCAAATGCGTCATACGCATCGGTAACCGTAAGTGCTATTACCTTTACCCCGTCACCATGCTTGTGCACATGCTCCGCAATGTCCGTGTTGGAATGTAATGGTGTAGTTAAAATTAATCTTACTTTATCCTGCATTAAAACATAAGATACTTTTTCCTTGTCTCCCGTTTCTGGCCCACTGTAGGCATAATTTTGATAACCAAATGCGGTTTTATAATAATGCGCAGCTTGTTTTGCATTGCCCACATAAAATTCTACATAATCGGTTCCCAATAAGGGTAAAAAATCTTGATCCATTTCTTTGCTTTCCATTGATATTCTTTAAAATTTATTTTTTAAGTGGTGTCGTAATTAATTTTTTAATCAATCCATTTTTATTCGATGTTGTGTTGCCAGCTTTTGTGGTAATTTTCATCTTCAATTAACAACGCTTCTTCAGTAATCATTAAAGGTCTAAAAGGATCAATCATTACCGCTAATTCATCTGTTTTTTCTTTGCCAATGGATTTTTCAACACTTCCTGGATGCGGACCATGTGGTATACCTCCTGGGTGTAAAGTGATTTGACCTTGTACCACCGATTTTCTGCTCATAAAATCACCGTCTACATAATACAACACTTCGTCACTATCCACATTGCTGTGGTTGTAAGGAGCGGGAATTGCATCAGGATGATAATCGTATTTCCTTGGCACGAATGAACAAATCACAAAATTGTGGGCTTCAAAAGTTTGATGCACCGGTGGTGGTTGATGGACCCTACCTGTGATGGGTTCAAAATTATGAATTGAAAAAGCCCATGGATAATGATATCCATCCCATCCAATAAAATCAAATGGATGTGTTCCATAAGTATATGGATAGATCAATCCTTGTTTTTTAATTAATATTTTAAAATCCCCTTCTTTATCAAAAGTTTCTAAATCACTTGGTCGTCTAATATCTCTTTCGCAAAAAGGGGCATGTTCCATTAATTGTCCAAATTGATTTTGATAACGCTTCGGAAAACGAATAGGGCTATAGCTTTCAATAATAAACAATCTATTGTTTTCATCATCAAATTCCATTTGATAAATAGTGCCTCTTGGTACGACTAAGTAATCGCCGTAGGAGAATTTAATTTTACCAAATCCTGTTTTTAAAGTGCCCGTACCTTTGTGCACAAAAATCACTTCATCGGCTTGACTATTTTTATAAAAATAATCGGTCATTGATTTTTTTGGCGCAGCCAATGAAATTTGTAAATCCGCATTTACTAAAACTGCTTTTCTACTTTTTAAATAATCATCCTCCGGTTTAATATTAAAACCAAGTAAACTCGTATGGCGTAAATGTTTTTCTTTCGCAATTTTTGGTTCAACCGAATAAGGAGTACCTAATTCTTTAACAATGGTAGGTGGATGTGTATGATATACTAATGAATACATACCCGAAAATCCTTCGGTGGAAACCAATTCTTCGGCATACAATTTCCCATTGGGTTGTCTAAATACAGTGTGTCTTTTGGAGGGAATATCTCCTAATGTGTGGTATATTGGCATAAATTACATTTTCAAGCAGTACAATACTAACAATTATTAGCAAAAAATAAAATATTATTTTTACCTTTGACAAAAGTAATTAGTCCTTCATTTTTGGAACGGACCTTTTTCCCTATATACATCATAAAATATTGATAATCAATGAAATTAGTTAGTTATTTACAAGATAGTGCCATTCAATTGGGGGCGGTGGTCAACGATCAGCTATATGCGCTAAATGAAGTGAACGACCAGTTGCCCAAAGAGATGATTTCATTGATACAAATAGGCACTGAAAAAATGAAGGAAACGGAGCATCAACTCCTCGACAAAATTAAAAAAGAGGGCGCAATTTCACCTGTTCAAAATTATACATTACTAGCACCGGTACCGCATCCAACTTCTTGTAGGGATGGATATGCTTTTAGACAACATGTGGAAGCTGCTCGAAGAAACAGGGGTGTTGAAATGATTAAAGAGTTTGATCAATATCCTATTTTTTATTTTACCAACCACAATGCAATTCAAGGTCCGGGTTCTGTGTACTGCATGCCGGATCATTTTCAGCAACTTGATTTTGAATTAGAAATTGCCATTGTCATTGGAAAAGAAGGACGAAACATCAAAGCGAAAGATGCGGATGATTATATCGCGGGCTTTACGATTATGAATGACTTAAGTGCAAGAAAATTACAAATGGAAGAGATGCTCTTGAATTTAGGTCCAGCTAAAGGGAAAGATTTTTCAACAATCATTGGCCCATGGTTAGTAACGCCCGACGAATTAAAAAATAATTTAGTGCCTGCCAAACAAGGACATGTTGGAAACAATTATAATTTAGCGATGCACTGCTGGGTGAATGATGTATTGGTTTCATCGGGTAATGTAAAAGAGATGGACTGGACATTTGCTGAAATCATTGAAAGGTGCTCCTATGGAGTGACCGTTCATCCAGGCGAGGTGATTGGCTCTGGCACGGTTGGTACAGGCTGTTTTTTAGAATTAAATGGTACCGGTAAATTACATAACCCTGCTTATGAACCTCAATGGTTGCAGGCAAATGATACTGTAAAAATGACTATCGACGGATTGGGAACATTGGTCAACACCATTCATGCTGAGGCAACGGATTGGTCTATCTTGGCACTAAAAAAATAATTGAATAAACACATTTTCATGGTAACATTTGAAACGGATAAGCTAAGTACACAGGAAATACAAAAGTATTTACAGTATGCAATTGCACCAAGACCCATTTGTTTTGCATCCACCATTGACTTAGAGGGGAATGTGAATTTGAGTCCATTTAGTTTTTTTAATTTGTTTAGCATGAATCCCCCAATTTGTATTTTTTCACCCTCTAGAAGGGTGAGGGATAATACCACTAAACATACCCTTGAAAATATAAAACAAGTACCTGAATGTGTCATTAATATTGTGAATTATGATATGGTACAACAAACCTCATTGGCAAGCTGTGATTATCCAAAAGGCACCAATGAATTTATAAAAGCGGGATTCACCGAATTGCCTTCTGAACTGGTAAAGCCCCCAAGGGTAGCTGAATCGCCTATTCAGCTTGAATGTATCGTGCAAGAAGTAATTACCTTGGGAGAAAATGCGGGTGCGGGTAATTTGGTATTGGCCTTAATTAAAAAAATACATATTAGTGAAGCGGTGATGGATAGCCACAATAATATTGATCAAGCCAAATTGGACTTAGTGGCTCGTTTAGGAGGTGATTGGTACGCGCGCATTACCGAAGAAAATTTATTTAAAGTAGAAAAGCCCAATACAAAATTGGGAATTGGTTTTGATCAATTGCCTGAAGGTATTATGAACACCACCTTATTAACCGATAATGAAAAAGCACAATTGGCCAATATCGACATCGTGCCAGCGGCTAGCCAGCTCCAAAATAATCATTTTTCAGAAGCCACTATCTTGAAAATAAAATCAGCCCTTGCCCAACAAAAAACAGAAGAGGCTTGGCAAATTATTCGAACTTCAATTTAGTATCAATAATTTTTAAGCCATCCCTGATTAATTTTGAATAAGCTGGATACTTAGTAGACTGTGCATTTAAATAAGTTCTTAATTCATTTGCCAATGCTTGTTGTGATGGGATCGTGTCTGCTAATTCTAATAGTTCCATTGCACCAAGCCAATCTGTTCCAAAATCATTTTTAATACCATGCCAAATTTGATTCAAGGCATCATCCGATTGACTTTGTTCTCTATAGGTTCTTATTTGTTTAAATAAGGATTGGTATTGTAAATCCTTCGCTGTGTAATTTTGTTGATGTGTGGGTTGTTCAGAAACATACAATTGATCTTCCAATATATTTTTATCCGCACTGCCATTGAATACCGAAACAATAGTGTCTCCAATGGCCATATCAAACATACCCCATGCTGGTTCAAAAAAAACATGCCCTTCTTTGTCTGTCACTTTGCAATCTGCAAAACTTAATAGAATGAGTTTATCTCTCATATAAGTCTGTCCTACTAATTTTCCTTCTACCAAAATGCCATTTTCAAAATCCAATGCAATTACTTTGTCTACCATAATCCCAGCCGATAAAAGATCTGCTGTAGTAAAGTCCTCTAATGGCTTAATGGTATTCTTTAGTTTGCCAACTGGAGATCCGAATCCATCTGCATGGTAGTTGACATCATGACCTTTTAAAAGTTGGTCTTTAAATGAAAGCGAACTTGGCCCTTGTGTATTGATATATTTAATTGCATGATGGGCATCCGTATACACTTTACTAAACACCCCAGATACTTGCAACCCTGAACTAAATACAGCTGTACAAATATTTTTACACTCTATTGCCTTAGAGACGCTTTCTAGTCCACCAACTCTGTAAGCCATTGTAGACTCAAATTGTTCTAATACATCAATTAAATTTTGAAAAGTAGAAGTAACAAAAAGTTGTGGTTGCTCTTTTGTAATATCATACCCATAACTTAATGCATCAAAAGTGTATTCAATTTTTTTAACCTTGGGATCCATACATGAAGCACTTTCACCAATCGAAGAAAGCAATCCAGCGCCATAAATTTTTGGCTGGTCAAGAGCGCCAATCAATCCATATTCCACAGTCCACCATTGAAGTCTACTTAACAATGCCATCTCGGAAGGTGCTCCTAAGTTTTGTTGATTGTGTAAAACCAAGGCTTCTGCATCCTCTAATTCCTTTTGATCCACATTAGGCATTTCCTTTAAAATAGAAAGTGCTCTGATTGATTCATATAAAGCATAATCCTTTGAAGAGAATAATGCTTTGGTGCCAATGCTGCCTAAATAACTTAAGTACTGATTGTATTTGGTGTCACTGATAATGGGTGCGTGCCCTGCGGATTCATGAATGATATCGGGGGCCGAAGTATATTCGATATGTTCTAGTTGTCTGATATCTGCAGCAATCACCAAAACTCTGTAGGCTTGGAATTCCATGAAAGCAGCAGGTGGGATAAAACCATCTACTGTCACTGCACCCCATCCTATCAAAGTCAATGCATCATTGATTTCTTGTAGGCTTGGAATTTTCTCAATCGTAAGTCCCGCCTTTTTTAACCCAGGGATATATGGATAATAAGCCACATTTTTTAAATAACTATAATTCTGACGCATTACATAACGCCATACCGCATGATCTACTGGTGTATATTTTTCATACACCTGAGGAACAATATACTTTCTAAGATGCAAAGGTAAATTGGCTACTTGTTCATTGTTGTAATCAAAAAATGTATTCATATAAATAGTTAATGATTAATATGTGCTAGTAATGTTGTAACCATTTCTTTTGGACCAGTATAAAATGGAACAGTTTGGTGAATACGAATAGGTTGTATATCTAAAATAGCTTTTTCATTGGCTGTAGCAAGTCCGCCAGCTTGTTCTGCAATGAATGCTAACGCATTTGCTTCAAACAATAATCTTAATTTTCCATTTGGATATTGATTGGTTCTTGGATATATAAAAATACCCCCCTTTAATAAATTACGATGAAAATCGGCTACTAAAGATCCAATATACCTGCCTGACATTCTTTTTTCCTTACAATTGGTGATATAAGTAGTTACCCCCTTGTCTAAAATGTCAAAACTAAGTCCTTCATTCATTGAATAATAAGTACTCGCATTTTTAAAAAGCAAGGATGGATGTGACAAAACATATTCACCTAAAGTTGTTTCATACGTAAAACCATTTACACCATTTCCAGTTGAGAAAACCAACATCGTTGAAGGTCCATATAAAATATACCCCGCAGCAATTTGTGTCCTTCCTTTTTGTAAAAAATCTGACTCTTGTAAAGGTTCGCTCGGGGGTGTCTGCTTTTTATAAATAGAAAAGATGGTGCCGATAGACACATTCACGTCAATATTACTAGAGCCATCTAATGGATCAATCGTCACAATATATTTTCCATTATTTTCTAAATCAATAAACTGTTCAGTTTCTTCTGACGCAATCCCACAAGCTTCTCCTCCTTTTGATAAGGCCCTTGTAAATCTGGTATTTGCTAATAGATCTAATTTCTGCTGATGGTCTCCTCCAGAATTCATTAAACCCACATTGCCCATGATGTCAACAAGACCCGCTTTATTAATTTCTCGATTAACTACTTTAGAAGCTAGGGCAATATCCCTTAATAATTGTGAGAGCTCTCCTGCAGCATTTGGATATTGACTTTGATTACTTTTAATAAAACGGTCAAGCGTAATGCCAATCGGCAAATCGATTCTAGATTTTTCCATGTAACAGTTGTTGGGCCAATTTATGACAGCTTGATTATTGAAATTTCAAAATGTTATTGTCAAAAAGTGTTTTTAGTTTATTGGCTTGTTGCACATAAGCAGCCTTTTCGGACCAGGCATCTATCGGATTTAAAATGTTGCTTGGCACATTTACACAAGTGGTAGGAATCGATAAATTAAAATAGGGTTCAGTGTGAAAAGCAATATCCTTAAATAAGTTTTCATGAATGGCATCAATCATGGCCCTTGTATACTTTAAGTCTATTCTTTTTCCAACGCCGTACCCTCCTCCAATCCATCCTGTGTTAATTAACCAAACATTTGTATTGTGTTGCGTAATTTTTTCTGCTAACAATTTTGCATAAACAGTAGGCTTCCAAACCATAAAAGCGGCACCAAAGCAAGAGGAGAAAGTGGCTACAGGCTCTGTAACACCCATTTCTGTACCTGCTACTTTTGCGGTATAGCCACTGATAAAATGATACTGCGCTTGTGCTGCATTTAATTTACTAATTGGAGGAAGCACTCCAAACGCATCGCAGGTTAAAAATATAATATGATTCGGATGGCCTCCTACACATGGGATTTTTGCATTTGGTATAAATTCAATTGGGTATGCAGCCCTTGTGTTTTCGGTAATTGACTTATCGTTATAATCTACTTTTTTAGTTGCAGGATCAAAGACCACATTTTCTAAAATGGTCCCTCTTTTAATTGCTTGATAAATTTCGGGTTCTTTCTGCGGCTCTAAATTAATTGCTTTTGCATAACATCCACCCTCAATATTTGAAATCCCATTTTCGCTCCAGATATGTTCATCGTCACCTATCAAATTTCTATTTGGATCTGCTGACAATGTAGTTTTACCAGTACCACTCAAACCAAAAAATAAACTCACAGCACCATTGGCAGCTTCATTTGCAGAACAATGCATAGATAGCATTTGATTCAAAGGCATTAGGTAATTGAGCAAAGAGAAAACTGCTTTTTTCATCTCACCTGCATATTCGGTTCCAAAAATTAAAATCTCTTTTTGTTCAAAAGACAATTGAATGGAGGTACTAGTGGTAATGCCTTTAATAGTCGTATCTGCTTTACAAGCACCTGCATTATAAAGTACATAATCAGGTGTGCCAAAATCAGCTAACTCCTGTTGCGTTGGTCGAATCAGCATGTTGTACATAAACAAAGCATGGTATGCTTTTGTACAAATAATTCTTACTTTGATTGTATTTTTTTTATCCCATACCGCATACCCGTCTACAATAAATAAGTCTGTACAGGAATTAAAAAATGCGATCGCATTATTTTTTGCTTGGTTAAAGGATGCTGCCTCTATGGGTTGATTGACCTCCCCCCAATTAATATTTTCTTTGGTGCTTTCTTCTAAAACAATTCTTTTATCCTTTGGACTTCGCCCCGTTTTTTCACCTGAATAAACAATCAATGCACCGGTATCGGATAAAGCCGAACCCTTATCTGTTTTAAGTGATAACTGTATAAGTGCATCACTTGATAAATTTACATGCACATTTGAATGAAGAATCCCAAGATTTGATAAATCGACCATATCCATAGCGTTTAGTATGCAATAATACTAACAATTGATAGTTTAAAAAAACAAATTCAACTAAATGAAAAATATTCCTACTAACCTGCTATTGAACACCCCCAGCGTCCCACCATTTATTGCATAAATCATTGATAATGTTGCAGTTTGACTAGGTGCTCGCCCCAAATTAGCTGGCTACTTTTCGATATTGACTAGGTTGCCTATTTTTTTTCATCAAAAAAATACGGTTAAAATAGGTAAGTGTTTCAAAGCCATTTGCGTAGGCAATTTCTGCTATTTGTTTATCGGTTGCCAATAACTCATTGCAAACATTGGCAATGCGAATATCATTCGCATAATCCGAGAATGTTTTACCAGTCATGCGTTTAAAAAATTTGCAAAAAGCACTAGGTGTTAAATAAATTAATGCAGCTGCAGTATGAATGCTAAGGGTTTCAGTGGCGTGTTTTTGAATAAATTGACAAACTTTGTTGATTCTTTTTTCATTTTCACTACCCTTCAATGCTTGGTAAAAAGGGGAAGCAAGCGAAGTAGTTTTTAAGCTGCTCATTTCCGCGAGTAACTGAAGTAATTGAGTTACTTTTTGAAATCCCTTTTGAGAAGGCAAGCTTTGTATTAATTGATTTACCAGTGTTAAATCATTGCCATTCATTGAAATCCCTTGTTTAGCACTTAACAGTAATTGATGGATAGTTGACATTTCGGATAGTCCAGTAAAGCGTTCTATGAATTCAACCGAAAACTGAATTACAATTGCTTTACATTTTTCTTTGCGCCTGTGATCACTGACCCAAGTATGCGGAAGTCCTGGTCCTATAAGTACCAAGTCGCCACTTTCAAAATTGGCATGATCATCTCCAATTAATCTGCTCCCTTTTCCTTCCACAATTAAGGTTAGCTCGTACTCGGGATGGTAATGCCAAAAAAATTCAAGCTTGTTGGCTTGTATTTCAAAAGCCAAGAAAGCATCTTCTCCTCTTTTTTTACCAATATCCTCCAATAAGGGCTTCATGTAGTACTATTTATTCTATTTATAACTCAAATGTAAATTAAATTGTCAATATAGTGCTACTATTGGCAAACCCGATGTTATTTTTCGTCGACCCTGCTTCCTATTTTTACCCTCTAAATGAATGCTTATGTCTACTATTCCATCCAATATCGCGGATGCTTTATCCCAACCTTATCAGCTGAATGCGGAACAAATTGAATTTTATCAAAAAAACCGTTTCATTAAATTGAAACAAGTATTTGATGCAGCTACTATTGCTTTTTTCAACGAAGCAATTAGTGAAAGGGTAGCGGTCATGAATAAGGATAATACGCCCTTGGAACAAAGAAGTACCTATGGTAAAGCATTTTTACAATTGTTTAATTTGTGGCAGGAAGACGAAGTGGTAAAAGCGTTTGTATTTAGTAAACGTCTTGCAAAAATCGCTGCTGATTTAATGCAGGTGGAAGGTGTGCGTATGTACCATGATCAAGCATTGTTTAAAGAAGGCGGTGGAGGTATTACGCCATGGCATGCAGACCAATACTATTGGCCATTGGAAACAGACAAAACGGTTACTGCATGGGTACCCTTGCAAGCGACGCCTTTGGAACTAGGCCCTTTGGAGTTTAGTGCAGGCAGTCATCAAATTGTAGAAGGACGCGATTTAGAAATTGGAGATGAAAGTGAAACCCTTATTCAACAAAAATTAAAAGTGACTAATTTTCAACATGTCATTGAAGCCTTTGATTTAGGAGAAGTGAGTTTTCATAGTGGATGGGTATTTCATCGCGCGGGTGCCAATACCACCAATGATATGAGAAAAGTAATGACGGTGATTTATATGGATAAGAACATGGTATTAAAAAATCCAGAAAATAAAAATCAAATCAATGACTGGAATACCTGGTGTCCCGGGGCCACTATTGGTGAAGTGATCAATAGCCCTCTTAACCCTGTTCTTTATTAAAACGAATGCTTTGCAAATAAAATATTGTTGTACTTATTGGGGTTCAGAAAAAGATGCACCGGATGTATTTATAGATAAGGTATTGTCGGCAGGATACGATGGCATTGAAATATTTTTACCTTCCTTAAAGGATAGGTTTACGGAAGAATTGATTGATGAGGTGGAGGATGTGATGAATAGCAATGCCGACTTTACTTTTATAGCACAGCATATTGTTGCAGTGGAAAATGATTCGGTAGATGATTATATCCATCGGGTAAAGAAAAATTTAACGGAACTATCCGCATTTCAACCCAGTTTTATCAATGCACATACGGGAAAAGATTATTTTTCATTTGAGGATAACTGCCGCATAATTGAAGCCGCTTTAAACATAAGTAATAAAACAGGCGTTCGAATTTTACATGAAACGCATAGAGGTAGATTTTCCTTTCATGCTGCTTCCTTATTGCCGTATTTACAGAAGTTTCCTGAGATGGAGTTGGTAGGTGATTTTTCACATTTTTGCACGGTATCCGAAAGTATGTTGGAAGATCAGGAGCAAATCATCCAACAAATTATTCCACAGGTCGCACATATACATGCAAGAGTGGGACAGGAGCAAGGGCCTCAGGTAAATGATCCTTTTGCACCTGAATGGAAAAATCATTTTGTGCTATATGAAAAATGGTGGCAAGCAATTTTGGAGCACCAAAAAAAGAAAAGCAATTCCACTTTTACAATTACTCCGGAGTTTGGTCCATTGCCCTATATGCCATCTATGCCGTTCACGATGCAACCCTTGGGCAACCAATGGGATATAAATTGTAAAATGATGCACCATTTAAAAAATACACTCCAACCTTAAATTTCACTTTTTTCAATATGGATCAACAACAGCTTGTCAATAAAAAATGGTGGAAGGAAAAAGTGGTCTACCAATTGTATCCCCGAAGTTTTAAGGATAGCAATGGGGATGGCATTGGCGATTTAAAAGGCATTATTGAAAAATTGGATTATATACAAAGTTTGGGTGTGGATGTGGTATGGATCAATCCCATATTTGAATCTCCCAACGACGACATGGGCTATGATATTTCGGATTATAAAGCCATCATGAAAGAATTTGGGACCATGGAGGACTTTGATGCAATGTTAAAAGGATTGCATGATAGAGGTATTAAATTAATCATGGACCTGGTGGTGAATCATACCAGCGATGAGCATCCTTGGTTTAAAGAAAGTCGAAAATCAAAAGACAATCCATTTCGTGATTATTATCATTGGTGGGATGCCGAAAAAGGTGAGCCACCTTATAGATGGAGTATTTTTGACGAGCAAAGCAATGCATGGAAATATGATGCAATCACCAACAGTTATTACTTTCATATATTCAGCGAGAAACAACCAGATTTGAATTGGGAAAATCCAAAACTGCGCGAGGAAGTATATGACATCATGAAATTTTGGTTGGACAAAGGCATTGATGGCTTTAGATTGGATGTAATTGCATGTATTTCAAAAGACACTAATTTCCCTGTCCTGCCTCAGGACATGGAAGCCAGTCAATGGTTTCCCTATTATGCGCAAGGCCCATATTTACATGATTATTTACAGGAAATGTATCGAGAAGTTTTTTCCAAGTATGATTGTATGAATGTTGGAGAAATGAGTTTTGTAACTACGGATAGCGCCTTGTTGTTTGTAGATGAAGCGCGCAATGAACTACAAACATTTTATCATTTTGATCATACCGGTGTGGGTGTCAGCAAGGAAAATTTTATGTATGCCGACGAGGGGAATTGGGATTTAGTGGAATGGAAAAAAATCTTTGACAATTGGGATAAAGTGTTTGCTGAAAAAGGCTGGGGTACCATGTATTTAGGGAACCATGACATGAGTAGAGTGGTGAGTCGTTTTGGCAATGATAGCGAAGCTTTTAGGGGGGTATCAGCAAAAATGCTACACACATTTATATTAAGCATGCGCGCTACTCCCTATATATACAATGGCGATGAAATTGGGATGGTAAATACCAATCATACCCAAATTGAAAACTACCAGGATGTGTACACCATTAATTATTACAATGGGCTAAAACAAAAAGGGGAAGACTGTGAAGGCTTTTTGCAATCACATGCTAAAATTAGCAGGGACAATGCCAGAACGCCCATGCAGTGGGATAGTTCCATACAAGCAGGTTTCACTAGCTCAAATCCATGGTTGGCGGTGCACCAAAATTACATTTCCTTAAATGTAGCAGCCCAGGAAAATGAACCGGATTCGGTGCTTCATTATTTTAGAAAAATGGTTCAGTTGAGAAAAAACAATGAAACGCTTATTTACGGGGCATTTGATATCGTGGACGAAAGCAATGCGCATCTATTTGCTTATACCAGAACATTCAACAATGAACAATATTTAGTGGTATTAAATTTTTCAGCCACTCCTGCTTTGCTTCACACGGATATGGAGGTTAACAGCAGCAATATTTTAATGAGTAATTACACAACCCCCTGTCACAATAAGGTATATGAACCTTATGCCGCAGTGATTTATAAAATACAATAATCAAATTCTATTTAATCTATTCAATCAATTCAATTAAGTCAATCAAGTCAATTTTATCCTTATGAAATATCCCATTCTTGCATTCCTTTTATTATTAGGTAGTATGAGTTTTGCGCAAAAAAACAATACCGCAAAAAAAGGCGAAGTGATATACCATGTGTTTCAACGTAGTTTTTATGATAGTGATGGCAACAAGCATGGCGATTTAAATGGCTTAAAACAAAAATTGCCTTATTTGCAGGACTTAGGAGTTACTTCTATTTTACTATTGCCACTCTATGAAGCAGATTGTTACCATAACTATTTTGCCAATGATTTTGAGAAGATCGATACTTCCTTAGGGGGTATGGAACAATACCTTTCGTTGGTAAAAGAAATTCACAAGCGTGGAATGAAAGTATATATGGATATGGAAACGCAGTATGTTACTGAAAAACATTTATGGTGGAAGGATGCGGTAGGCAATTTGAATTCAAAGTATAGCGACTATATTTTATTTGAAGATACAGCCCATAAAATACCTGCTACCATCATTTTTGACCTGCGTCAATTAAACAACTATAACGGTACTTCCATTAAAATTACTACGGTGAATTTAAGAAATAAAAAAGTATTGGATTATAATAAAAAATTGTTTTCTTATTTCGTGGATCCCAATAAGGACGGTAAATTTGATGATGGTGTAGATGGCTTTAGATTAGACCATGCCATGGACCATTTGGATGGCAAAGCAGCACTTACTAATTTGTTTGTTGATTTTTGGAATCCTTTAATGACGCATTTAAAAAAGCAAAATCCATCGCTTAAGACGGTTGCAGAGCAAGCCGAATGGAGAGACTATGGTTATGATTATTTACAAAAAGCAGGAGTGGACCGCATGTTTGGCTTTGGTTTACAACAGGCCATTGTATCCTTTGACAAGCAAAATTTAATCAAGAATGCCGATACCATTTTGGCAAAATGTCCTAAGGATAAAGACCAAATTATATTTATTGAAAACCATGACCTGGATCGTTTTGCCTCTATTGAACCGAATAAGGACAAGCAAAAGATTGCAGCATCCCTTATGACGCTGATTGGTGGTATCCCTTCCATTTACTATGGACAGGAAATAGGGATGCTAGGAAAAAATGGTACTTGGGGCGGAACCGATGGCAATGATATTCCACGCAGGACTGCATTTAAATGGAACAAGTCCTATGAAGGCAAGGGCATGGCTACCTGGTATAAAAATGTTGATGCAAGTTGGAATAAAGAGCACTTAAATGTAAATGACGATATTTCATTAGAAGCGCAAATAAAGGATAGCAGCTCCTTGTTTAATTATTATAAAGCAATGCTCAAATTAAAGCAAAGTATTCCTGCATTGGCCTTAGGTAGCTATGCGAACCTAAGCAATGACAATAACAAAGTGTTTAGTTTTTTAAGAACCTATCAACAACATCAAGTTTTGGTGGTGGTGAATTTATCAAACGAGCTTCAAACAGCAAGCCTGGCAAACCATTATCAAAACAATAAGTTATTGTATGGTAATACAAAATTGAATCAGCAATTGATCACATTGAGTCCTTACCAATTGGCCGTATTTGAAGTAAAATAAAAATGCAAATGCTGCTGCTTAGGCTTTTGTAATTTTTTAAGCGAAAATTCGCAGGATATTACCAGCAATAGCGGTTTGATATTGCTTTAATGGGGTGGCTGCAGGACCTTTGGTAACAGCGCCTGTGGTACTGAAAGTAGATCCATGTCCTGAACAGAAAAAATTATTGTCGTTTGGCACAAAATCTAAGGTAACCTGCTGGTGGGTGCATACCGCACTAACAGCAATAAATTCATTGGTAAGTGTTCTTGCAATAATGATGTTATTGGTTTTGTCAACGTAAAATCCACCCGATGTACTTAAGCTGGTATAGGGCGCTACGGCAATGTTAATGGTAAAGTCGATGGGCTTATTATTATTGTTGTTGCCACCTGGTTGAGTAGGCGTCGCAGTTTCTGATTTTGAACAAGCTTGCATACAACCAAAAATCAGGATAGAAGCAGCGCTAATACCCACTTTTTCGATGAAATCTTTTCTTTCCATAATAATAGTTTTATCATTAAACAATAGATAAGGTACTTTTGTTTTATCAATATGGAAGATGTGAACCAAAAAATATTTTTACCTATGTATAACTATTTGAAATACAGGCTTTTGAAAAAAACATTTATTTTACTATTATTTTTTGGTTGTTTAAATTCAGTCCAAGCCCAAATACAACCCGAAACACAACCCCAAAATCAAACCGACTCTCTTTTACAAACGCTTTTAGTGGAAGAGAAAATCGACACCCAGCTAGTTGCCCCTACCAAAATGTTATTTACCCAACAGTTAGTTTGGGGGGAGCATGGAATCTTAAAAAATAGATATAGCGGAACCGATGATTTGGTAGAAAGAAGAAAAATTGACTTAAGAATCAGGAGAAAAATGTTGCAACTCCATCAAATAGGAGGCTTTGTTACTTTAGCGGGAATGGTGGCGCAAGGTTTTGTTGGAAGTCAGTTGTACAATGGGGATTATAAGTTAAAGGAAACGCATGAAAAATTAGGAATGGCTGTTAATTTCTCTTATGGTTTTACGGCAGTCAATGGATTGTTTCCCCCGCCTTCTTCTTTTAAAAGAGATAAAAAATTAACTTCTATCCGCTTGCACAAATGGTTGGCAGTAGCACACCTTTCTGGAATGCTCGCCACCAATATTTTGGCTACACAGATTGATAAAAATTACGCACTTAAACCATATCATCGAGCCGCCGCCTATACAAGCTTTATTAGTTTAGCAGCAGCCATGGTAGTTATAAAATTTTAAATTATGTTTTTACCTATTTTATTTTCACTTCTAACTTCTTGGTTTTTACAAACCCCCACATTTGACAATTCGACTTCAACAGTCAAATATAGCATGCGCCACAAATTACATAGCTGGGAGGGGGTGAGCAATGGTTTGAAAGTGGCTACTAAGTGGAATGAGCAAAAAAAAGAAATTGAACAAATTTCAATTGTAGTTGGTGTAGCGTCATTTAATAGTGGCTTGTCAAGTAGAGATAGCCATATGTTGGAAGTATTGGATGCATTAACCTATCCAAGAATTATATTTAGTAGTACGGCTATACAATATACCCCCGAAGGGATGATGGTAAAAGGCAAGTTACAATTTCATGGCGTTGAGCGCATGGTTCAAACAAAAGTGAAAATGGAAAAAGTCAATAACAAGTGGGTGTTTACTGGCAAACTTCCTGTATTACTCGAAGACTATAAAGTGGAAAGACCTAGCTTATTGTTTGTTAAAGCAGATAACCTAATACAAATTGATTTCAAGGTGGTTTATAACAATTAAAATTTCAATTTGTTATTATACAAAAAATTGGAAATTCAAAATTTCTAATTAGATTCATATTCTTAAATCCTGTACCCTACAATTTAAATATATGAATTGGAGAAAATACAATGGCGATTTTATTAATGTGCCAATCAAAGAAGAAGTACGAAAAACAATTGAAGCAGAGAGGGCTAAAAATCAAAAGTTAAAAGTATATATAGGTACGGATAGTCAGGTAAAACAAGAGATTATTGATTTTGCAACCGTCATTGTTTTTTTAAGAGAAAAAAATGGAGGGTTTATGTTTGTACAAAACTCTAAATCCTATAGTAAATTACATTTAAAAGAACGCATTTTATTAGAGGTTTCTAAAAGTATAGAAATTGCATATGAACTTTGTGATTTATTTATAGAATATGACATTGAAATGGAAGTACATGCTGACATTAATACAAGTGCGCAATTTAAAAGTAACGATTCTCTAAATGAAGCAATGGGGTATATTATGGGCATGGGCTTTAATTTCAAAGCTAAACCAGAAGCCTTTGCAAGTAGTTGCTGTGCTGATAAAGTAATTCATTAAATAATTTTATTTTACTTTCAGTACACAATTTTCAGCTTGAATTTTACAAGGACAAGGACCAGGTGATCATTCCAAGGACCCTCCTGTTTAAATACACTGATAATACTAATCAGCAAACCACCGATACTAGCGCTATCATTGTAAAGTTTTAAAACAATATACCCATATCATTTACCACAACTCTTTTATAGTTTCGTTGTTTTGTATATTTTAACAGTGCCATCATTTTCGCAACTTGTAACAATTAAACTTTGATTTATTGGACTTTTTGATGCAGGAATGAAAAGTAAACCTTCTGGAGCATCACCAGTTTTATACATTTTAATAAAAACCGGTGAATTAGGATTAGTAATATCATAAATAGCAAATGCATCTGCCCTTTCCATTCCAATAATTGCAATATTTTTGTTACCTACTCTTCCTATACAAACTGATTCAGGCTCAACTGCCTTATCATCGCTTCTTGCATCATCATAAATTGCTAGTTCTTTCGCTTTTACGTCTAGTTCATTTTTACTATCAAAAATTTGTGCTCCAGTATTTGCATTCCATACACTAAAAGATCGAGCTCCTAAAGAGTACAATGCATCAAAATCACCATCTCCATCAGTATCGCCTAATGTATTTGTAATATTTAGTCTACCCAAACTTGCATCCGCCTTTAACGCCGTTGCAGTAGGGAAAGCTGTTGCATCTAAAGTAATTGAATTTACTCTTTTCATTTCTGTAAAAGCTGTATATTCTCTTGAATCTCCTTCGTTAGCTGTAAAAAGGTATGGAATACCATTATAGTTGAAGTAAGCAATTGCATCCGGCATATATATTCCGTAAACTTTTGAAAGAGGATTGAATTCAATTTTATTATCCTTATCACTTACATCAATGGCATTACTAGATATAGAGTAGTCTTTGAAACCTAGAGGTGTAATTTTTTTTATTGTTGCAGTTGCAATGTCAATTTCTGCTATCGCATTATTTTCTTGTAGCGTTACGTATGCAGTTTTTGAATCGTCTGAGACAGTAATATATTCTGGTTCTATATCTTTAACAAAATTTTTGCCAGGACCAAAAATTCTGAAACCCTTTGCTGCTAAGGTTGATAATTGACTTTCAAATGCCGCAAAATTTATAGTAGTTACTGAATAATCTGCAACTTTTATTATTGAGATACTTCCCTCAGGGTCATTTAGATAATCAGCACTTGGCTCTCCTTCATTTGCAGATAAAATGTATTTTCCGTCTGGGCTAAATGTTACCATGTCTGGTAACGCACCAACATTGATAGATTTTAATTCAACATAATTGGAAGTGTTGAATACCACAATTTTACCTGCTCCTTGTTTATTTGTAGATTCAATTGCTGCAGCCAATTTACCATTACTCACTGCCACACTATTTACATAGCCACCGTAAGGAGCCATACTAATTGACTTAATTACTGATATAGCCGAAGGGTTAGCTATGTCAATAACGTCTATTTTATTTTCACTGCCGTTATTTACAGCAAATAATCGGTCGGTGATTGGGTCGAATGCTGTGATTTCTGCAGCGCCAAGACCTCCTAAATTGATAGAAGCTACTTCTGTATATGCACTTAAGTCTTCATTCTGTGTATTTTCTAATGGGGGCGCAATATCATCCTTGCGACAAGAAAATAAAGTGATTGAAACGATTAGTAAATAGAAGAATCTTGATTGTTGCATACTTATTGATTTATTTCCAAAAGTAATAACATCAGATTACTATACTATTACCAAATCATTAAGGATTTGTTAACTAGGTTAAAATCAAAAGCTACATTATAAACCTTGTATAAGAGGTCCTATTCCTTATAAGAAGGGGGGTAAAACTGAGGTAAAAAAAAGGAGTCCTTATTTTATTTTAACATTGGTTGATTAAACATTTCAAAACACTTTACTAAGTCAGCTTCTTTTTTAATCTTCAATTTATTTGAACCAAGGATTGCATTTATTTTAGCGCCATCTTCTTTAAAAAGGGCCTCTACCTCTTGAGTAGATTTAGGGGCTGCTTTTAATCCTATTTTTTTACTGTATACCAATAACTTAGGAAATTTTTCAATGGTCCTAAGCATGGTGGCACTACTATATGGCTTTGCTTCTGTTACTTGAATAAAAAAATATTTTAAAACGGTTACCTCGCCCTTGCTTAACACCTGATAAACTGTTTTATCAGTTTGTTTTTCAAAAGAGGGGTAACCGAATTCAAAAACAGTATTTGTTCCATCCTTTTTTAATACCACCGATTGAATAGCGGGTAGTATCGCCAGTTCTTTTCCATCATCTGCCTTGAAAATAACTTCGTTACTCAATAGATTAACTTTTACTTGGATATTTTCATATCGTTGACCGCTCACTAAAGTGATGTCAGCAGGGTAAAAATCACTGTCAAAAAATGGAGTGCCATAGTTTTCCATATCAGTACTCATGTGCACTAATTTGCCGTTTCCATCGGTGACCACTAACATGGCGTTGCCAATGTCTTTTAAACTAAAATTGTTTAAAGTTTGGGCTTGCAAACCAGTTAAACAGCAGTAACAGAAAACAAATAAGATACTTCTCATGACTAATTTTTAACACTATAGTTTTTAATACTTTTATTTTATCCAAACAGCGCCTACACCCGCTTCCCACAATTGTTTATTTAAAGCAGGCAGAATATTGTTTTTTAAATCAAGGCCTCTTGCTTTTAATGCCTCCCAAATAGGAGTATATTCTTTTAATAAATCAAGTACAGGCTGATTGACCCTTGGAATATCGCTTTCGTTTTGATTTACCATAAACATATAATTCGCGGTAAATTTATTGGGGAAATTTTCAACATCATCATACGCTGTGGATTTGCGTTGTATCATATCCTCGTCCCATGCTTTTAAAAGTTTCACTACTGAATCGCCCTTGGCTTTCACAGCAGCATACTTGCTGTCTGATGGTAGATTTTTCAATACAGTTTCTAATTGATTTTTGCTTTCATATAAATCAAGTATCATCGTGTGCATAGTAATGACTTCGCCTTCCATTTGTTTCATTAACGCATCAAATTCCTTGTAATCGTTTTCATTTACTTTATACAATGGGTTGGCTACAATGCTAGCGGTGGTGCTGCTGGATTGGCTACCCGCTTTCACTGTTATAGTATAATTGCCCGGAATGGCTTTGTGTCCTCTAAAGCTACTTTCAATAAATACCCCTGGAATGGTGGGGATGCTTGGGTAGCGCATGTCCCATACAAAACGGTTTAATCCTTTTTTCGCAGATAATTTCGCTTCTCGCGCACCGCGACGTCCTGCTGTTTTTGTATCTGTTGCCGATTTAGAACTAAAGGTCCTCACTATATTACCAGCAGCATCTTTTATTTCTAGGGTCACTACTTCGTTTTCTTTTAAAGTAGGAAGTTGATAATAGAGTACCACTCCATTTGCCGGATTCACTCCTTCATACATTTTACTGCCTGTAAAATCTTCATTGGTTTGATCTAGCTCACTGTATCCATTTACCAAGTAGGCACCAGTGGGTTGATACATTAGTACATTGGTTGTATCTTTTTTATATTGTCTAAATAAATTCAAATCATCTAATATCCAAAATGATCTACCTGATGTACTCGCAATTAAATTGTCTTGATGAATGCGTAAATCGGTAATTGGGGTATTCGGTAAATTTAATTGAAGTGGCATCCAATTTTTTCCGCCATTCTGTGACATGTACACGCCAAATTCTGTACCTGCAAACAACAAATCTTTTACTTTAGTATCTTCTCTGATGACTCTAGTAAATGCATTGCCCGAAATACCGTTGTTAATTTTTGTCCAAGTTTTTCCGTAGTCTGTTGTTTTGTATAATCCAGGAGTGTGGTCATCAAACTTGTATCGAGTGGTTGCAATATAGGCAGTTGCATTGTCAAAGGGTGATACTTCAATGGCATTAATCAAACACTCTGCAAGTCCTGCCGGTGTTATATTTTTCCATGTCTTACCGCCATCTTTGGTTATATGAACAAAGCCGTCATCGCTTCCGGTATACATCACGCCTTTCTCATTAGGCGACTCAACCACATAGCTTAAGGTTCCATAATTTTCGGCACCTACTGCTTCATTGGTATAAGGTCCACCAGGTGTTCCCTGCTTGCTTTTTTCATTTCTTGTTAAATCGGGTGAAGCTTCGGTCCAAGTTTTACCCATATCGGTCGTACGCAATAATACCTGTGCGCCATGATAGTAGGTATTGGGTTCGTGCTTACTCCATATAATGGGTGCGTTCCAGTTAAATCGGTATTTATTGTCTTTTGCATCCTTGCTTAAATACTGAATAGGAGCCGCCATGATATTGGTGCTTCCTTTTGATTTGCTATCAAACACTTCGATGGTTCCTTGGTAGCTACCGCCTAAAACATATCTTGGATCATTTGGGTCAAAGGCTAAAAATGCACTTTCACCGCCTGCCGAAGCACTCCAATTGGTGGTATTAATACCGCCACCAAATGAGCGGCTTGCAATTTTTACTGAACTATTATCCTGTTGTCCTCCATATATATTGTACGGAAATTCATTGTCAACATTAATACGATAAAATTGTGCCGTTGGATAAATATTTTGGCTACTCCAAGATTTTCCACCATTGAAGGTGACGCCCGCACCACCATCGTCTGCAATAACCATATTATTACTATTGCTTGGATTAATCCATAAGTCGTGATAATCACCATGTGTTGCTGACATGGTTTCCCATGTTTTTCCGCCATCGGTTGATTTTAATGCTGGCGCATTCATCACATACAAAGTATTTTCTACAATTGGATCCGCAAATACTTCAATGTAATACCAAGCTCTTCCAATAATACGGTGATCGCTGGTGGCATGGCTCCAAGTTTTTCCTCCATTGTCAGAAACATACATACCACCTGCTTCTTTTGTAAAATCACTTTCAATAAGTGCGTACACTTTTTCTGAATTCGCACGACTTACCGTAATAGCCATTTTACCCATCTCTTTAGGTAAACCCTCTTTTAATTTATTCCAGCTAACACCCCCATCGGTTGATTTATATAAACCGCTGCCAGGCCCGCCACTAGTCACTTTCCAAGGAGTACGACCGTGCTCCCACATAGCAGCATACAAAATACTTGGGTTGTTCATATCCATGGATAATTCAGTACAACCGGTTTTATCATCGACATATAAAACTTTATTCCAAGTAGTACCTCCGTCGGTTGATTTATAAATACCTCTGTCATTTGAATTGCTATACAATGCACCCTGCGCTGCTACAAAAACAATATTTGGATTCTTAGGATCCACTACAACGCGTGCAATATGATGCGTCGCATCTAAGCCAATTTTTTTCCAAGTTTTTCCAGCGTCAGTGCTTTTATACATACCATCACCATGGTGCGTCATTACGCCTCTTACTGCATGCTCTCCCATCCCCACATACACAATATTGGGATTACTTTCGGCAACTGCAATACCTCCAACCGTACTAGTTTTAAAATATCCATCGGAAATATTAGTCCAACGAAGTCCCATGTCCTCGGTTTTCCAAACTCCTCCACCCGTGGTACCCATATAGTAAACCATTGGATTACTAGGTACTCCTACTGCGGTATTGGATCTGCCCCCTCTAAAAGGGCCGATATTTCTCCATTTTACTTGCTTGAATGTTTTATTCAACTCGGAAGTATCGGTGACACTTTGTGCGTTCGCGATGGTTACACATGATAATAATAAAAACAAACTGCGCATGAATAGCTTTACCATAATGGAAGTATTTAAAATGATTGGTTATTTGGTTAACTAATATCACGCTTTTTCCTATATTTTCCAACTTATAATGAGTTTTACGTTAAAATCTTGAAGTTAATTTTTAAATTTACTTATGAAATTCATCTATCTTTTTATAGCCTTTTTTATTTCATTTAACCTAAAGGCAAGTTTTGAGGAGAACAAGAAAATTGACACCATTAATGTTGGGTATTATATTGACGACATTTATGACATTGATTATGTTAAAGGTACTTATCGTATCACACTTTTTGCTTGGGTGACCTCTACGACTGTAAAATATGACTTTAATGAATACTTAGATATACATCAAGCAATTGATAAAAAATTTGATCTTGTTATGACTGATTCTTCCAATGTCATTAATGGACGGAAAATATATTGGTCAGAGGTTAGATTAAACTTAGAAATACTGCAGAAATTTGATATTAGAAAATTCCCATTTGACAAACAGGACATAAGTTTAGGACTAGAATTCACTTATAATGACCCTAAGTTTTTAAAAATCAATCTAAGTAAAAAAAGCTCAATTACCCCCAATGCAATTCCTAATGACTGGAAAATATTATCAAGTAATTACACCTTACAACCAGTTCATTATAATACCAATTTTGGAGATGAAAGTGTAGAATCATTTGATTTTAATGTGCTTAGGATCAATTATAGTTTTGGTAGAGAAAGTGTTACACTCTTTATTAAACTTTTTACCGCATTATTTATTTCTTTTTTAATTGCCTGTACTAGTATTTTCCTCCCCAATGTTCAAGGAGAGTCTAAAATCTCCATGATTATTGGTGGACTGTTTGGATCAATATCCAATAAATATATTACAGACACTTTATTACCCATAAATAACACTTGGAACTTATCTGATAAAATTCACACACTTACGATAGTATACTTGCTTTTATTATCTATCTATTCAATCTATGAACAAAGAAGAAATATAGATGATAATCTTAAACAAGATGTTTTTGTGTTTTTAGTAATTATCATATCTTATGTAAGCTTTATTGGTTATTTTATTTATTAAGAAAAATATTGAAAGGGGGCCCTAACTAAAAACCACTCAAAAATAATTCTTGCAGGTTTGAAGATGAAGCATTGAGGGGATCCATGGTAGGTTAATGAAGGGGGGGGGGATTTTTTAATAACTACCAACTTATTTTCTTTTATATAAATGTCTGATATCTTTTCGCAATCCTATATTTAATCAGTAATTCCTTTCTCAACTAGCTTTCCATCTTTATCATAATAAAATACTTCAGTCTTTCCATTTTTCAGTTTTTTAAACTGTGCATGCATTTCTAGACCTCCATCTTCAAAAAATAACTTACCTGACTTAAAAAATTCCGAGTTGTCTTTCATCTTTGTTTCCCAATAACGAAGATAGCTGCCGCTAGTATCTGGATAATTAGGATGCATGTAAAGCTTTCTGACTACAACTTTATACTCGCCATGTCCCTGACCGAAGACGTCATAAGTTTCCGCATGATCATCTACAGCGTCGTACTTAATTATATTGTTCCTATCGTAACCTACGTAATGTATGGAAACTCCACTCGCCTCATCGTTATATTTAATGAATGCTTTCAGCTTCGTTGTATCATAAAAATAATAAAGCCATTTTGTAGAATCTTCACTTTTTATGTCAAATATTCTTACTAAAGTGTCTTTATTGATTCTGGTGTAGAATATCGCTGAGCTATCGTCAACCAAGTTAGCTTTCATTAAAAGGCCTTTTGAATAATGAAGATTGACGTTGCCTTCCCTAAAATAGCCTGTCACCAAATTATTATTGTCAATGCTAAATTTGTCGCAGATGACTAATTTCCCTTTTACATTCTTATACCTAATCAGACTTCCATTCTCGTATTTGAACCTCAGGTCGGTTGGATTCCACATAGTCTTAGCAGACATTAATTTTCCATGATCCCAATTGGAAATATGTTGAGTATAAAGTTGGCCGGTGCTTGAGAACGCATATTTCCTTTGAATACCATGGGTCAAAAGTTTTTCATCCTGATTGAATTCATACTGTACTGTTTTCCCGTCTTGAAAATAATGAATACCTCTTACCGTTTTACCAAACTTCCTAGTGTAATTCGTTGCCAGAAGACCATCATAGGTATACTCTTTATAATACCCATGGTTAATTCCATTTGGTAAAATTTGGAACTCGTACAGAACTCTTGCAGAACCTGAATAATATATTTTTTTAACCGTAAGGTTTTGAGCAGATAGATGATATTGCTGAAACAAAAAGTATAAAATCAGTAAAATATTTCTTTTTTTCACTTAGTATGATTTTGATTTAAATAAATATAAAAGGAAAATGCTTTTGGTGTATTTACTTTTGTTTAGAATACTGATTAACATATTTTTTATTAATTTCAAAAGGCAGCGCGATAAGTTATGAAATGACAATAAAAAGGTATTGAAAATATTTTTTTATTGCTATTAACATCTAATTTACGACTATACATCCTTTTCTACTCGTAAACTATCATTTTTAATCAGGTTACTCCAAATCCACCCCTTCACCTCCATTCACCCCTTTTTCTAGCTAAAAAAATAAAACCTGGCCAGAACTTGCCCGAAACAAAAAGGGTCTATGCCTGTGACAGCATAAACCCTTGATAATGGTGCCTTTCGGCTGTGGGTACACCAGGGCATGATCCTGGGACCCCCTGATATGGTCAACAGCTTTAAATAGTTAATAGATTATATCACCTTCTTCTTTGTAGATATCATACTTATCCAGGGGTTCCATAGTTCCAGGTTTGCATTCTAGTTTCTTAATTTGTGTTTTACATCTTGTACATATGACATATATATATCCTGAGATGTACACAAACAATCTGCTGTATGTTGGTTTTGATTTTTCAAAAACCCAAATAGGATCTACACGTAAACCTTCAGGAACGTTTTTGAAGAAATTCCATCTACGCCATCTTGTATAAAAAGAATGAGGATAGTTTTCACAATCTTTTTTACCTGAATATGCATACATCCTTAATAGAGACAATCTTTTACCTTTAAAGATCTGGGACCACTTTATATATGCTTCTGGACCTAAGTCTTTTTTTCTCCAAAACAGAAAAGGGAAAAAGAGGAATTGCAGTAGACGCAGTATCATAATAATTATCAGTCCTGTTGCTAATATAAAAAAATAGGAGTACCAAAAGTACATTATAGACGATTAAAAGTGAATTATATTAACCTAAAATATATTAAATTTGTTTAGGAAAAAAGAAAAGCATGAAAATAAAATTACTTTTAATTATTTTACTAGTCTCACAAAGTCTATTTAGTCAAACAGTTTCGAATAGTAATTCAAATATTAGTCCTTTAAGAGGGATGACGGCAAATTTATTTAAAGATGTGGCAAATACCGATTTAAATTTTGCATTTCAAATTAAAATACGCAATGTCTACCAAGAAAATGGTTTAATTAAAATTTCACTTTATACAAAAATTAATGAACCCGATATGTATTTACTTCATAATTGTGCTAAAGATGGGTTTGATTTATACAAAAATGCACGCTTCTTTCCAAAAAAAGACTTTTTTTATAACTCAAAATTGCAAACTTCTATAAGAAATTTATATTGTGGCGATCCCGAATCAGGAAAACAAAAACTTCCAAAATCAGATTTTTAAAAATTGTATGATTCTGGGACCCAATGATGATGAGGGTTTACGTTGGAATTTCTCCCATAGCAGCTATTTAAACAGATTTTGATGAAAACCAGGAACAGAACCTAGCTGATATTTCTAAGCATAAATTTATTCAATTGTGTTCAGTTTAAGTAGTTAAAAAATAGTAGTTTTATTAATTTTAAACTACCATCGTTAATATTTATCGACTTCATGAAAACTTATCTTTCTTTAATTGTAAAAACCATAGTGTTAATTTTAATACTTTTTTTTACATCTACAACATTTGCTCAAATGGCTTCCAATGAGTTTACCAAGGAAAATTTAAATAATTGGATAAACCTGGTTAAAGTAGATCCTACTGGAGACGTATTTAGGGAGGCAGAAATAAGATGTTTTTATATTTTAAGGAATGAGCTTTATGCTGCAGGTAATTTTCAAGGAATTAATTATAAAAAAATAAATGGGATTGCCAAATTTGACGGTATAAGCTGGACACAGGTTGGGAATATTGATAAAAATATTGTAGTCAATTCTTTAGTTGAATATAAGGGGGAGTTGTATGCAGGAGGTAGTTGGGGAATTAAAAAATGGGATGGCATTAAATGGGAAAGCTTCGGGATGGCGGATGAAAAAAAAGGGTATAGTAAAGGACAAATGTTAATTGATGTAACCAGTAATGGAACCATTTACGTTAGGGCTTTGTGTGTATATAAAGATGAACTATATGCAGGTGGAACCCCTGGCCTTTCCGGTACTAGCAGCGCCTCCCTCCTTAGATGGAATGGCAATAATTGGAGAAGAGCGGGCAATAAAATTTTAGATCTCCCAGATATTACAAACCTTAAAGTGTACAATGATGAATTGTATATTGGCAGTGAACGTGGATGGACCAGTAAAGAAGATACTGAATATTATTTATTAGTAAAATGGGATGGTTATAACACAACCAAAGTGTCATTTGACAAACCTAAAGGAAACAATTATGATATCTATTATAATAGTAGTCTTGTAACACATGATGACCATTTATTTATCACATATGGCAAAGGGGGAGGGCAAGGTGGAATAATTAAATTTGATGGGTCTAAAGGAAAAAACATTTATGAAGGGGTCAGCGTTCGAAGTATGATAATATTTCGAAATAAAATATTTTTTCATGGGTCTTATATAGACAGATTATTAATGATGGATGAGTCTGAAAAAGTAAAAATGTTCGAAGTCCCTATCCCTACTAACAGAGGAGTATTGGGAGTATACATGAATAAACTTTATGGAATGACTGAAAATAAATGATCACTTTTTTTAATAATGATCGAAATTGATTCCAAGTTTATGATAATCAATCGAGTAAGAGTATAAAAATGGTTAAATATACTCCCGTTCTTTATTTTTTTAACATTTTTTAAACTTCGCAACCTATACTTAGATTTAAACTTTAATATTGTAAATCTGTCCAAATATAAAACCCCCTAATTATATGAAATTATTCCTCACTTATTTTTGTCCTTTTTTTATCTTATTTCAGTCATGCAGTAAAGACAGTTCGACTACTTCCACCTCTAATTCAAACGGGAATACGCCAACCAATCCGGTAGTATCCAATACGGTACCTGATGTTTACAAGAAAATTTATGGCGCAAGTAGCATCACTTCCGATGGCACTTACATTACCATTAAATCAATAGGATTACCCGATCATAAAAGCCCTTATTATGCAACCACAAATGCATTGTATGAAGCGTATACCGGAACAACATTTGGAGGAAATATATTTCAGAAAAATCCAAACTCAATTGCTGAAAAAGCCTACACGTTTAAAATTCCATTAGATCCAAAAGTAGCAAGTACACATGCAGCTACTCCATTGGGTGCAATTGGTGTATCTCTAAATGGGGTACCATTTTACAATCAATATGCAGGACCCAATCAGCCTTTAACTAATGAGATAGTTTCTTTTGACAGGTATTATGGACATCCAGCACCCTCAAATGCATATCATTATCATGTTGAGCCTTTGTACTTAACTACGGTTAAGGTCACCAAATCGGCTCTTTTGGGGTTTTTATTAGACGGATTCCCAGTGTATGGTCCGGAGGAAAATGGAGCGACTATTGATAATACAAAATTGGATGCATATCATGGCCACGTATCCGTAACAGCGGATTTTCCTAATGGGCTATATCATTACCATATTACAAGTACAGACCCTTATTTAAATGGATCTGGTTATTATGGAACACCTGGAACTATTTCTCAATAAATGAAATTAGTTGTTGGCATAGCTTTGTTTTTTGTATGCACTATTTTTTTTGCATGCAAAAACAATGCGCGACAAAATAATAGTAAACTAACTGATACATTAGTAGCGGGTACAAGTTCACAAATGACAACCATTGCTAACCTATTTGTAAATGCAAAGGATAGTAGTTTTATATTACATCAAGACACTTTGTATTTTAACAAGGAAAAATTTAATGGATATTGTTACCGTTTGTTTCCATCAAAGGATACTGCCTTTGTTGGGAGTTACCTGAATGGCCTGGAAGAAGGCGTTCATAAAAAATGGTATCCCAATAAACAATTAACAGAAATTAGAACATATCATAAAGGGAAAAAAGTAGCCAAACACATAGGTTACTGGGACAATGGGAAAACAAAGTTTGAATTTGAATTTATAAATGGTGAACACAATGGCTTGGCCACCGAGTGGTATAAAACAGGTCAAGTGTATAAAAAGTTTCATTACCTAAATGGATATGAAGAGGGGAGTCAAAAAATGTGGTGGGAGAATGGAGTGATCAGGGCCAATTATGTAGTAAAAAATGGGAAGCGCTATGGATTAGTTGGATTAAAATTGTGTATGAATCCCAACGACTCCATTAGAAAGCAATTAAAATAAAATAAATGAAAATTAAATACTTATTTCTATCATTATTGTATTTTTTATTCTTTGCTTGTAATACGAATACTACTGGCCTTCCAAATAAAACGCAGGATTCAATTACCTCAACCCTTCCTTTTTTTAATAAACCCGACTGGACACCCGAGTGGATAAATATAAATGACCCAAATTATAAGACCATACATCAAATACCCTCATTTTCATTTAAAAATCAAGATGGGGCCACGATAAACAATCAAACGGTAGCAGGAAAAATTTATGTTGTCAATTTTTTCTTTACTACTTGTAGGGGGATATGCCCTAGAATGACTTCAAATATGGCATTGCTAAAAGATGCGTATGTAAAGGATAAAGAGGTACTTTTTTTATCGCATAGTGTTACACCGGATACGGATTCAATTTCAGTATTAAAAAAATATGCCATTGCCAATCATATAAATAGTGAACAATGGCATTTATTAACTGGGCCAAAAGAGGA
>CANKWR010000006.1 GCA_947487525.1 Bacteroidota bacterium | reverse complement strand
CCACCACCACCACCGCCACCCCCACCCCCAGATCAGAACACCCCCCAGGATCCTAGTGTAAAAATTGAAAATTTGCAATATGAAATTCAACAGTTAAAACTTGCCCACACAAAAGAAATAACCCGGCTGAAAAAATTAGCAAAAAGAAAAACAATTATTACACTTTTATTATTATCGTTAATCATTTCTATTGCTGTGGGGTATTATTTATTCGAAAAAAAAAATCATACAAGCACGGCAACACAGGTACAGGAAAAATTAAATCAAGAACAACTAGATAGTGTTTTACGTATATATCCAAACCTGTTAACATCGAACAATATAGAACAGCTAGATTCTGTAACTACCAATACTGTTGGCTTTTTTAAAATAAAGAGGCTAAAAAACAAACAAGACTCAGATTTTTTTAAATTGTTGCACAATAAAATAATTAATTCTGCAATTAAATTGAATTTAAATACGGATTCGGTAGAGCAACATTACAATTTGTTTCAAAGAAAATAATTTCCTCTTTTACGTAAATGCCAGATAATAAAAACCTTTACAAGTTTAAAACCCCTAAATCAGGACAAGAAGAAATTCATTTTTTTCATCCTTCAGGAAGAATCACGGTCAAAGCGTTTTTAAAAAGAACTTTACTCTCTATTTGCTTATATTTAATAAGTTTTATCATTTTTAATTTTTATTTTAAAGCAAATTATGACCAATTAAGAAATCGGATAAATACTGATATCTCGATAACAAAATCCTATTTTGTTTTTGAATTTTTTCATTATTCAATTTTACCATTATTTCTTTTGTTTTTTATCGTTGTTCAAGGAGTTAAACGAATGCATGACATTAATAAGTCAGGTACATATTTTTTAATACCCTTTTATAATTTTTATTTAGTTTTTCAAAAGGGCACAATTGGAAATAATAATTATGGTTTAGATCCGATTCCAGAAATTGTAACCTATTATGATGAATTGAAGAAAAAGAAGAAACCTCAGCCAAAAGTCAATACTAAACCAAAGCCAATAAAACGATTTTCAATTAATTATCAATTCTTTAATGATTATTTTGAAATACTCGCCTTGGGATTGGCATTAATTGTGATTCTAGCATTTATTATTAATTATGAAAGCTCAGAAAACAAGTTTTTGGAAAAATCAAAATTACAAGGGGAACAATTAAACAAAGCAAAGGAAAAATTGGATAGTATTATGAAAAAGTAACAGATAAGGTTTTATAATACTATGGATTATCCTACCTTTATATCAATAAAATTTAATATTTATTGATATGAAATCCACTCGTCACTTCCTTGGGTTTTTATTATTGTGCTTCTTTTTTTTAATGGCCTGTGGTGTCAAGTCTAAAGAGCAGGTTTTTGATTTATTACCCGTAAAGTATAAGAAGGAAGACAAAAGAATTAGTTTAATAGATTTTGATGGCAACCTTATTGCAGATGAAGCATTTGCGGCCAGTTCCGAAATTTTACCCATTAATGACGTTATCACCGAAATTACCATTGAGGGCAAAACAAAATATTGGACAGTTGAAAATAAAATAGTGAAACCACTAATTGATAGAGAATTTGCGGGAGGCACCCCTTTTTATGAGAATGTAGCTGTGGTAAGAGACGAGCAGGGAATACTTTCTTTGATTGATAAAAAAGGGGAAAAACTTATTCCCAATTTATCTAAAGTAAAAGATTATGAGGTATTAAGGGTGGGTGTTATGTCGGACGGCCTTATCCGATTTAAAACAGACAATGAAAAGTGGGGTTATTTAAACAACAAGGGTGAAATAGTAATTAAACCTATTTATACGCAGTGTGAAAATTTCGTCAATGATATGGCAAGGGTGATCACAGACAATAATCAACTACAGGTTATTAACAAAAAAGGGGAAGTGGTTTTTAAAGGGGAAACAGAAACCTTTTACCTACCTGTATCTAATAGCAGTATTGCATTTGGAAAAAAAGGGGCGGACAATAAAATATTTTATGGCCTAAGCGATTTGAAGGGCGAAAAAATAATCAAAAACAATAAATACACAGGCATTTCATTAGTAAGTGCAAACTTGATTGCGGTGCAAAATGAGGAAAAAGAATGGGGCGTGATCAACACTAAACAAGAGGTTATTGGGGACTTAAGATTTAAATTTGAAAACGAACCTATTATTTCAAAAGCTGGATTCATTACTGCTCAAATTGATAAAAAGGCAAAGCTATATAATAGCAAAGGGGAGCTGATCAAAAGCTTTGATGAATATGAAAAATTATTACCAGTTGTAGGTAAACGATTTATGGCGATTAAACCAAATGACAAATTTGATATACTAAATGAAGAAGGAAATGAAATTTCAAAGGACGCTTATATACTAGCACACAATCATAACTTTTTTAATGTTGCTGGAGCAGCTTATGCATATAGTTTTTTTGAATCACCAGAAATCGTAATGAATAATTTTACAATTGAATCTAAATATTTCGAATTTGATCAAGTTTTTCAAAATGGATTTAATTACATTACTTCAAGAGATTTATTGGGTGTAAACAGTAATAGCAATATCCAACAGGTAATTGTAAAATTTCCAAATGCGCCTTATGTATCAACAGAAAATTTTGCCTCTTCTATAGACAATTATTATTTTGAATTTTATGTTGGATCTACAAAAAGGCCCAGCGACATCAATTCAAAGAAAAATTACAACAATACTCGATCCATTGAACAAACTGATAATTATGAAAGCGAAGGTTTTACTCCTAAAGCAGAGGGTTATTATGATAACATTGAACAACCTACCTATACCGATAATTATCCTTTTTTAAGCGAGTACAATAACGTATACACCACCCATAAAAATACCGGGGGTATTGTTTTTACCTATAGTTTTACTTTTGATCAGGGTTTAAAAACACCTATTATGGGACAGGATCCAATATTTACAGATCAAACCACAATTGTAGATTTTGCTTTAAACCTAAGCGCTCGTTTAACGCAGATAAATATTAAATATGATCTAGGTAAAATTGACAAAACCATATTTAAAAATAAACTACAGCAAAAATTGCTTGCAGCTGGTTGGAACACCAGTAAAAATAATTTATTTTATAATGCTAGTAGTGCTTGCAAAATTTATTTAGGGAACGAAAACTTATCATTTTTTTTTAACTAAAGTTCAACGCTATGCTTAAATATTTATATATTATTTTCCTTGGTACCTTAATGACTACCCCTCTTTTGGCACAAAAAGTACATCGTGCAGCAAAAGCTTTATCCGAGTCCAAATTCGAAAAAGCATTAGAATTATTTGGTGAAGTATTACAAAAGGATTCAAATAGTGTTCCTGCACTTGTGGGGTATTCAAAATCACAATTAGTTCAAAATGAATTTCAAAAAAATACAATTTCTTTGGATGTTTTACAAAACTGCTTTTCATTTTTAACTAGGACAAAATTGGTTTATGAAAGTTTAAGTGATGAGGACAATACCTTTTTAAGAAACGAATTGTCTATTTACAGTTCTTATTCTTTAGATAGCTTGTTAATTGGCTATACTAATTTAATGTGGAAGGACTATATTACCGAGGAGCGTTCTATTGCTAAGTATGAAATGTTTAAGTTTAATTATTTTGTACCAAATTTAACGACCACCACCTCCATGGTGGAAGACAAACTAGATAAACTTTATTTTGATTCCGTTTCAAAAGTGAATGAAATAGACGCATATAACTTTTACAGAAACAAGTTTAAAAACGGAATCTTTGTAAACGATGCTAAAGTAAAAATAATTTTGTTAGAGTATAATGCAGCACTTGCTTCTTCGGGAACAGATAAACTCAATAGCTTTTCGATAAAGTACCCGAATACAAAATATACGACGCAGGCTAAAAAAGAAATAGAAAAAAGAGAATTTGACCGAGCGGTTGCAGATACGGGTGTTTATTTGTTAGAAAAATTTATTTTAAAATATCCCCAGGCTGATCAAGTTAAAAAAGCACGCCAAATCGCAGAGGATCGTGACTATGTAGTTGCTACATCTCAAAACAAAGCAAATGTTTATGAATGGTTTTTAGCTAAGCATCCAAATACAGTCCATAAAAACGGATTGGAGGATACGATTGCCCAAATGTATTATGAGCCAACGCTAAAATCAAATAACAAATCAGAAATAAATACCTATTTAGGTAAATTACAAAAGTTTCATCCGGGAAATATTATTGCAGCATATATAGATTCCTGTAATCATAAAATATACAACCTGGATTATGTAGAAGCCAGCACTACCAGTGATTTAAATGTATTAATACAATTTGTATCAAATTATAAAAGCAGTAATCGACCCGATGTTGACTTCATTAGAAAAAAATTATTTACGGTATGGGAACAATACATCATCAAAAATGGAACAAAGCCTGAAAAGAATGGCCTTGTCAATTTTATAGATGAGTTTAAAGAAATGGATTACCCTGCATTTGCAAAAACCATTGAAGCTTCTAAACAAGGACTCTCAAAATTAGTTGACTCGCTCAGGTCCCAAATGGTGAAGCATATAATTGAGCAAAACGATTTTTATGCTAATATAGGAGATAGGCTTGATCGCTTTTCTAGTTTAGTTGCGAGTAAGATTATCATAACCAACGAAACACCTAATCTTGAAATTTTTGAAAAATTAAAAGAGAATGCCAGTAGCAATTTAACGATGGTAGATTTTTTAAAAATATTTTTTACAAATATATCAGTATCAACAATAAGTATTGAATCGGTATTAGAGGACAACAATTCAATTTTAGCAATTACTTATCAAAATAAATACAGCATCGTTACTAAATTATTAATTTGGGACTATCAATCAAATACCTATAAAGAAACGGGCGATTTAAATACGAATAATTCAATTTGTAAAGCAATTGTAAAACGTTATGGAGTCACTTCTTTCACCAACCCCTATTTCACTGGTACTGTTAACAGTAAAGGCCAATATGAAATTAAGTTATATGGGTATAAAAAAACAGATATGAGCTGTTGCCCAAGTTTAGTCATTAATTTAAATTATGAAGTTCAAGCTAATCAATTAGTGCCCATGGGTGCTAGTGGAATTTATTATTCTGGTGGAACAATGGATGAAGTGCCAGAAAAAAACAACTTGATAGATATTGGCAACGATATTACTATTGATTTAATTGGCAAAATGGTGGAGTAATGCTTTAAATTTAGAACATTAAAAATTCTTATATAATACAATAATACATAATGGAGAGAGCAAAGGTTGGGTTTAATACCGCCTATTCGGTGGTGGTGGCCAATATGATTGGCGTGGGTGTATTTACATCCCTTGGTTTTCAGTTAATTGATTTACATAGTTACATCACCATTATCGCGCTATGGTTATTTGGTGGTTTTTTAGCACTCAACGGCTCGTTTTGTTATGCCGAATTAAGTGCCGCCTATCCAAAATCGGGGGGTGAGTATAATTTTTTGAGACATGCATTTGGCAAACAGGTGGGCTTTTTATCAGGCTGGACCTCCTCTATCGTAGGCTTTGCTGCTCCCATTGCGGCCGCTGCGCATGCGTTTTCAAAATATTTTATCGATCTAAGTAACCTCACCATTAATCCGCTGTTTATATCCATACCGTTAATTTTATTAATTACCACGGTACATTGTATAAGTTTATCGCATAGCGCTAAATTGCAAATAGTTACTTCCTTTTCAAAAATTTTATTATTAATACTCTTTATCATTTTTGGTTTTTTATCTGTGTATTTTTTTAAAAAAGGGGTACCTCCTACCGCCATTGGAAATCAATTTTTAGTATTAGGTGATTTTAAATCGGAAATACTATCCCCTGCATTTTGGGTGGGATTAATTTATGTGTCCTATGCATATTCGGGTTGGAATGCTTCTTCCTATATTATTGACGACATTAAAAATCCAAAAAAAGTAGTACCTAGATCCATTTTATGGGGGGTATTAACCGTGATTGTGATCTATACCCTTTTGAATCTAGTATTTGTTTTATCTAGTGCTCCAGCTGAAATGATTGGAAAAGAAGATTTTGTTTTTAATGTAGCCCATAATTTATTTACAAAAAATGGGGCTATTCTTATTTCCTCTTTAATTTCTTTCTTTTTAATTTCTTCCATTAGTGCATTAATTATGGTAGGTCCGAGAGTGATTCATACCATTTCCCAGGACTATCCTTTCTTTTCATTCTTTGCTAAAAGCAATACCAAGGGGGCTCCATACCGTTCTATTATTACCCAGGCCATTATTTCAATTTTAATTTTAGCAACCAGCAGTTTTGAATTTATCATTTCAACGATGGGATTAATTCTTTGTTTTTTCACAACCTTAACTGCAGTAGCTTTAATTGTACTTAGGTATAAGCATCCAACTATTGAACGACCTATTAAAGTTCCTTTTTATCCATTACCGCCCGTTTTATATGCAATCTTTAATATTTGGATTATGTATCATGTAGTAACTTCTAAACCAAATGAGGCTATTTATAGTTTTATCTTTTTAATCGTAGGCGCAATCATTTACTTTATGGCAAAATCAAATAAAAACAAAATCAACTCCACCCTTATTGCAGTAGGCATCATGGTGCTATTGGGATCCTGTGCGGGCAACAATAACGAAAACAATACGGATAACGCAAAAACAGACACTTTACAAGAAGCAGCTACGAACACACATGAGTCCAAATTTAAAGACAATGTTTTTGATAGTAGAGCAACAAAAATAGCCGGCCTGGATACCACCAACATGACGGATAAAAAAAGAGTATTATTTAATAATTTAAACAGCGACTGGAATAGACATTACGAAAAAACCTTAGCACCAATGAGCACTTGGGTTACATCCGAAGTGGCGCCCTATTTGAATAAAGAGCACTATAGTGTATTTTATCCTTTTAGTGGTCCAGATATTGCTTTTGCAGGAACGCTTTATGACAATGCAGATAATTATATTTTAGTAGGGTTGGAAAAAGCAGTTTCTAAAGAATCTTTTATTTTTTCTGAAAATAATATTGATAATTTTTTAGCAAAAACACCTGAAATATTTTTTTATACTTCTCGTTTGGGTTTTTTTAGAACCAAGGACATGCATAAACAGTTTCAGGATAAAGGATTGGCCGACGTTATTATATTTTATTTAAAAAGAATCAATTGCAAAATCACCAATGCTTCAATGGGTGTTTGGAACGCAACCACAGGGCAAATTGATGAGGTTGCTAATGGAGCTACTCCCAACGTTTTTATTGCCGACTTCGAATTGCCGAATCATAAACAATCCCATATTTTTTATTTTTCAAAAGACTTATCTGATGAAGGCATTTCAAAAGATCCTAAGTTTTTAGAATGGGTATCCAAGAAAGACAATAATATGTATACCTTCAATAAAGCGGCTTCTTATTTAATGCACTCCAATAATTTTTCTTCTATTAGGAGCTTTATTGTTGCTAATTCAAAATTTCATATTCAAGATGACACAGGGGTACCGTATAAATATTTCCTTGAAGCTGCTAAAAAAGTTACGCTGTATGGTGTGTACAATAGATTAATTAATTTATTTGAATACGCCTTCCAACCTGAGCTAAAAAAAGCATACGATAGTTTAGAAAAACGATCATTGCCTTTTTCATTAGGATATAATTCAGCACACGGGGAGAGTAATTTACAAATCGCCAGAAATGAGTAGCCTTGCTAAATAAAATAACACATATACTGCTCAGGACAGTCGTAATATTATTTTGCAATATTACTTTTGGGCAGACATTGGTTATGCATGATGCAACTGAATTTTTGTCCATCCTCAAAGGGAAGGAACCCATTATTGACCAGGTACTTGCTAATCCAGAAAAGTACCATTTACAAATTCATTTCACCGCAGTCAACGAACAAGCAGGCAGGATGGTATTGAATGAATATTCCCTTTATAAGGACAAGTATTATTACCACCCAGCAAGCTTAATTAAATTTCCATTGGCACTGATTTCCTTGGAAATGTTCACTCGATTTCAGGGACAATTTGGCATTAGTTTGCAAACATCCATCGAAAGCAAAACCTGTTCATGTGATTTTGGAACCGACAACTATGTAAATCACAAATCAAAACCTAGTTTAGATATTTTATATAGAGAAATGTTAATCATGAGCAATAATGATGCTTATAATTTTTTTTATGATTTTGTTGGGCCTACCCATTTTAATAAAAGAATGAGGGAGCTTAATTTATCCAACATTATTTTACGAAACAGATTCTCTTCGGGTTGCAGTGGCGAAAAGGCAAAACTACATGGTGGCATTTCATTTCTTAAAGACAGTACCAACGTTAGGTACGCCATTCATTGTCAAACCGATAGTGTACAAAACAGCACTCAAAACATTTATTTAAATGAAGCAGGCGCCCAATCCTATAACCTCGCCAGTTTGTATTCTTTGCATCAATTAATGAAGCAATTGTTTTATCCAACTACAACTCAGCAACTGTCTTCATTAAAAATAAGCGAAGCGAACTTAAATTATTTTAAGCAAACAATCTCTTCCTATCCCAAGTCCATCCCCGAATACCATAGCTACCCCAATCACTATCATAAATATTTAATTCCACCCGATTTAATTAACAATAACGATAGTAGCGTTAAAATATATAGTAAAAATGGAAATGCGGGAGGGTATATTTCCGATATTATGTATTTTACGGATGAAAAAAATAAGGTTAACTATTTTTTATCAGTTTCAATGTACAACGCAACGAATAAGTATTATTATAAACGAAGGGCCTATTATTCAAGTCCCGGCATTGATTTTTTTAGACAACTTAGTAAGGTTTTATACAACTATGAAAAAAAGAAAAAAATAATTAAATAATAAATACAAGTTCATGTTGTTAACCGGATTACTTTTTAATATTTTATTTTCCCTTAACCCTAAAGACACCAGTTTTAACAAGTTGTTTAATGGACTACCTGTTCCTATAACCATTCAGTACGCTAAAACACCGAGATATAATTTATTGGTACTGCCTGGCTATGGATTTGATGATTTACAATGGTGTACCAAAACAACGCTTTGTGAAAAAGCAAAACGTCAAGGCGTTAATTTAATATTTATTGATGTTCAAAAAAGTCTTTACTTAAAACAGTTTTTTCCACCAACGAATTCAATGGTAAAAAAATATCCTACCAGAACATGGATCATGGATAGTGTAGTGAAACAACTATTTGTAAAAAACCTATTAACAAGTAATATCAAAACATTTGTTATGGGTTTGTCCACGGGCGCAAGGGGTGCCGCTATTTTAATGTTGGAAAATCCAACCGTGTTTTCGGGGGCAGCCTGTTTATCTGGCGATTATGATCCGACCCTTCAAAAAAATGATCCGTTGATGATCAATGCATTGGGTCCTTATGAAAACAACAAAGGCAATTGGCTGGGGGATAATAATATTACATTGCGCGCGAAGGAATTTAAACATCCCATTTTCATTGGACATGGAATGAAGGATCAGGTGGTGCCAGTAAAACAATCTATCGCATTGAGGGATAAGCTTTTAAAAGAACATCCATCGCTAAGGGTCCAATTTGATTTCCCCCAAAATGGGCAACATAATTATACCTTTTGGAATTCAGAAGTGGATAAGCTGCTTTCATTTTTTAGCAGTATACCATAAAATAGACCTCCCTACTTGTTAAAACCCAGCAATACCGGGCTATTTATTAAATATTTTATATATTTATGACCCCCAATGTTTACATTTTGATTATAATTCTATTTTTCGATGAAATATATTAAATGGGGGGGTGTATTAATCACATTATTGCTGGTTGTTTTTAATGTTAAAAACAAGACTCATCTGTTCTCCAAAAAAACTGTCAAAAAGCAAATAAAAGTGGATTCGACTGCCAATGAAATTGCTGGCGTCAAAAACATAGATTCCTTAACGGTGGAAGAAATTAAGGCAAGGTATCTTAACAACCCTTGCTATCTGGCTTTACTAAAAGATCCTAGTTTTTGGGAAAAGGGAACCAAAGTGGGGTACAGTTATCAGGAATTGTTCAATGATTCATTGCCTAGCCAAAATCCATATAGAAACAGATTTATAGTGGGAGATTTTAATTCGCTTTCCTACGCCAAAAAAACTTCGGGTATTTATGAAATCTATCCAAGTTTAACTACTTTAAAAGAGTTTAGTTTTATCAATAAATCTTTGTTAGCAAAAATAGATACCACCCTTTACTCAGAGGCAAACCTTACTAAAATTTATGATAGTGTAAGGAGTCAGTATGGGAAAAAGGCGGAGCCTTTCATTAATTTTATCGAGAAGGTATGGAAATATAAAATTATCCCCATTGCTAGAGCCTATTCAATTAACAATGATCAAGTGTATGGTGTAGGTCAGGTACTCGTGATGTGTGAAGCTTGTAAAGACACATTAAAAGTGGTTGGAAAATTTGCCACTTCCGCAAAGCGTCAGGATTTTATGTTTGAAAAAGATGCCGAAGGTAATCAATACAAAAGAGCATTTGAGTATGCGCCTACTTATGAAAGAAGGGGGTACTATGCAGGACTTAACAGAATTACAAGTAAAAATTGGGAATCAGAAAGGAAGTATGATTCATTGGATATTGCCAGAGACAAGGAAGTGGGCGGAGGTAATAAAAGAATCACCATATTTGATAGCAAGGTGGAACTACCTAATTTTTTATTAATGGAACCTGACAAGTCTTATCCTAAGGCAATGCGCAGGAACGGCATTCACGAAATAGCACTTAATTATTTACCAAGAGGCATGTTGGGCACACCCAATAGCATTGGTTGTTTAAGGGTTTCTGATTTTGGTTCTAAATTTTTTAGATGGTGGACCCCTCAAAATACCAAACTATTTATTGCGTATCAGGATAGTTTATACCTAATTAAGGAAAAAGCAAACCCGCTTACTTATTTACCATTTAAATCCAAAGCGGAGGGCAATAAATTTAGAAAATGGATTAACGATAAGCATCCAAGTTTTGCAAAAAGATTTGATATTAGCGTAGATGGGGACTATAAAAATGGTTTTATAATAGATGGATATTATTTTTTCAAAAATGAATACGACAAGTTTAATAAATAAAATAGTTAAATGATACATAAATTTAATCGCAGCACTATTGGCATGATGGTGGCATTCTGTTTTTTCATTTTGCCTAGTCAGGTTTTTGCTTTGCATTTGCAAAATGAAAGTCAAAGCAAGGACACGGTCATTGATTTAATCAATAATGACACGGTGGTAAATCTACCTGTAAAAAATGAGCCTTACCTAAGTAAAAATAATACTTCAAAGAAAAGTTGGCTTACTACCCCGCCGCTTTCAGCCGAACTGGCGGAAGATATTGCAAAAAAATTATTAGCAGAGAATGAAGTGTTTACCAATAACTGGTCTAGCGGTTCGGTATTTGTATATGAAAACAACAGTTATGCTGATTTGTCCGAAACAATTGATATTCCATTAATAAAACAAGGCGAGCGATTTCAACTCACCTGGTATGGAAACTTAAATTTTAAATATGGCATGAGATGGGGAAGAATGCATAAGGGCCTTGATTTATTCTTACGCACGGGCGACTCAGTTGTATCGGCTTTTAATGGGATTGTTAGGTATGCGCAATTTAATTCGGGCGGCTTTGGCAATTGCGTAGTGGTAAGACATACCAATGGCTTAGAAACCGTATATGCACACCTTAGTAAAATTATGGTATCTGTAAATCAATATGTACAAGGTGGTGAAACAGTTGGACTGGGCGGTACTACTGGCAACTCCAGTGGACCACATTTACATTTTGAAACCAGGTATAAAGATTTTCCCATTGACCCTGAAATGTATTTTGATTTTAAAAAAGGTAAGCTCATTGCTGACAAACTTGTTTTGGATAAAAATAAATTATCTGCAGAGCGATATCCATCCGGAACGGCAAGCAAAAAATATGCCAAGCGTTCAAAATCGGGATCTAAATCAAAATATAGTAAAAAAGGAAGTAAAAAGAACGTAAAAAAAGTTGGAAAAAAATCAACCAATAGCAGCGGTAAAAAAATAAGTAACAATAAAAAGTCTAGTAAATCAACAGCTAGTAAAAAATCAAGTAATTCAAAGAAAAAATCAAAAAAGAAATAGCGATAAACAATGAAAACGAGTAGTAAATTAATACAAGGAGTTATAGTTGGTTCATTTATTCTATTGACATTTTCTTGTCAAGAAAATAAGGAAAAGAAAACCGAGGTTAAGGTTCAGGAAAAATCGAAAATCCAATACGTAGTTGATACGTTTTATAACAACTATGCACAAAGAGTGGCTGCGATAGACACGACTCCATTTAACGACGTGGACGCTGCTTCACTCGTTGGCTTTTCAAATGAACAACGCAATAAAATTAATCAGGTAATTGAAAACAGATTAAGCTTGATAACTACTTGGAATAAGGACAATATGGCTAGAAACAAAACAGCAGACACGAGTTTTGTGTTTTATCCATTTTCGGGAGCTGACTTTATTCATGTATATTATTTGTATCCTCAATCAAATGAATATTTTATGTCTGCTATCGAAAAAGCAGGGAGTGTAATAGACATTAATACATTAAACAAAAATGACTTCTTTGAATATTTAAGAGACTTTGATACGGTGATGAGAGACATTTATATGAGAAGCTACTTTATTACTAAAAACATGGAAGCCGATTTTGGTAAGAAAACCAAAATTAGTGGCGTATTACCCATCTTACTTTGGTCTGCAGCTAAAACGAATCATGATATATTATCGGTTAAATATTTTATTTTGGACGACAGTGCGAATAAAAAATATGTTAACTATGACAGTCTTTCTAAAGTAAGATTAAGCGTAGAAATTAAATTATTTGACAAAACCAATCAAAAGTTTCAGGTCTTAAATTATTTCTGTACCGATTTATCCAATCAAGGGTTAACCGCTAGTTCTAAATCATTGCGATTTATGAAAAAGTATGTTTCCAACACCGCAAATGGTTTTATAAAATCGGCTTCTTATTTAATGCATTATTACAATCAATTCGGCACCATCCAAAACCTGGTACTTACTAAAAACTACTATTTAGTGCAAGATGATACCGGTGTTCCTTTTTCAAGATTTAGTCCAGAAAAATGGAATTATGAATTGTTTGGAAAGTATGAAAAGCCTATTAAAGACTTTACAGATAGCTTGTACCAACCCAATTTGGATCAAGCTTATCAAAATGAAAAATACTATAAAGGCGAGTTGAAATTCTCTTTGGGATACCATTGGAATAGTAAGAATCAAAATCAAATGGTTTTCATTAAAAAGTAACCGTTTAGATGTTCCAATCTGTGGCAGATACTCCTTAAAAACTGTTAAAACGCCCTATTTATTTAATTCAGAATTGATTTTTTACTAAATTTAGTATCAATTCTAAGTGTAATGCCGCAAACACCTCAATCCAGCCCCTTAGGCTTGAATACCTATCAGGGCCCCTGGCTACCACAGCAAGTAAAGCACTTGCTGAACCGAACCCTGTTTGGGGCTAAGATGGCCGACATCCAATATTTTGGTGCTAAAACAGTGGTGCAAGCGGTGGATGAGCTGTTAAATGTGCCCTCAACGCTACCTACCCCTCCTTTAAATGATTATACTACCACCAATGTAATTGACCCCAATGTGCCCTTGGGTAGTACCTGGGTGAATGATAATTCGGTGGATGGCACCCTCAATTTTTATAGAATTCTTAGTTATAAAAGATGGCTCATTAGCAATTGGGTGGGTCAGGAAAGAAATATTAGAGAAAAGTTAACGGTATTTTGGAGCAATCATTTTGGTACGGAAACCCAAGCAATTGATTATCCAACCTTAATTTACAAACACCATCAAATTTCAAGGTTTAATTGTGTTGGAAACTATAAACAAATGCTTCGCATAGTCACTACCGATCCGGGGATGCTTAGAAATTTAAATGGATATTTAAATACTAAAACTGCACCTGATGAAAACTTTGCGCGCGAATTACAAGAACTATTTACGGTGGGCAAGGAGGGTGGAACAAAATATAGCGAGGACGATGTTAAAACTGCTGCTAGGGCTTTAACCGGATGGAGACTTGATGCCAATTTTAATGCAGTATTTGATTCAACAAGACACGATACAGCCAATAAAACTTTTTCTGCCTTTTACAATAACACCACCATCACTGGTAAAACGGGCGCCAATGGTGCCACCGAGACCGATGAGTTGTTGAATATGCTTTTTTTAAAAACAGAAGTAGCCAAAAATATATGTCGTAAATTTTATCGCTATTTTGTTTATTACTATATTGACAACAATGTAGAAAATAATATTATTACGCCGATGGCCAATGCATTCATTGCGAATAATTTTGAAATAAAACCGGTATTAAAATTATTATTGCAAAGCGAACATTTTTACGATACGCTTTACATAGGTTGTCAAATTAAAAGCCCGGCGGATCTTGTTACTGGTTTTTTAAGACAATATGAAATTGCTTTTCCAGATGCCATCACCAATACAGTGGATGCTTACCACCTTTACAACAATATGTTGAATCAGCTTGTTAGTATGGGGCAAAACCCAGTGGATCCGCCGAATGTAGCAGGATGGCCGGCATATTATCAGTATCCCGATTACAATGAACTTTGGATCAATGCCGATACCTTACCTAAGCGCAATAAGTTTACGGATTTAATGTTAGAAACAGGGTATACTAAAAACGGCAAAAAAATAATTGTAAACACCATCAACTTTGTAAAAATAATTTCTACCAATCCCGCAGACCCTAATATTTTAATAAATGATTTGTTTTCTTTTTTAGTTTCTACTGAAATTTCACCCACATTAAAAACTACGTTAAAATTACAAATCTTGTTATCGGGCCAGGCCAGCGATTATTATTGGACAAATGCGTGGAATGCCTACCTTACTGTACCTAGCACTATTAATTTTAATATTGTGAATACAAGATTAAAAACCTTGTTGAAATACATTATGAATTTACCAGACTATCAATTACAATAAAATGAAAAGAAGAAATTTTATAAGAAATAGTTTGGCTCTAATGACCCCTACTTTAATTGGAGGAACACCTATTCATGTTTTACAGGACCACCCTTTATTGGATACCGCTTCCTTGGCAACCTCAGCCAATGATAAGGTATTGGTGATTATACAACTTAGCGGAGGAAACGATGGATTAAACACGGTCATCCCGATTAGTGAATACAGTAATTATTATAATGCGAGAACCAATATTGCCATACCTGAAAATAAAATTCTTAAATTAACGGGCAATGATGCTACAGGGATACATCCTGCGATGACGGGGATGCAAAATTTATTTAGTGATGGTAAATTAAATATTGTGCAATCGGTGGGTTATCCCAATCCAAATTTTTCACATTTTAGATCAACCGATATTTGGATGTCCGGATCGGATAGTGATGAATATTTAAATACGGGTTGGGCCGGTCGTATGTTGAACAATGAAAATCCAGGTTATCCTGATAATTACCCTACGGCGCAAAAACCCGATCCACTAGCCATTCAAATTGGTTCCTTAACGACTTTAACTTGTCAAGGACCCACGGTAAATATGGCATTGAGTATTTCAGATCCTAGTTCCTTTTATAATTTAATTGATGGAACAGATGCAGGAGTTCCCAACACCAACTCGGGATATGAATTAAGTTTTTTACGTGGGGTAGCTAAGCTAACGAATCAATATACGGCCAGAATTAAAGCTGCTTCAGATAGTGTTAAACAACAGGTTGCCTATCCTAACAATTACTTAGCTGCACAATTAAAAATTGTAGCAAGGTTAATTAAGGGCGGCTTGCAAACTAAAGTGTACATGGTTAACTACGGCGGTTTTGATACCCATTCGGGTCAAGCAGTTGCATCTGATACTACCACTGGAGTACATGCAAACTTATTAAAAGTACTCTCCGATTCAATTGCAGCTTTTCAATCGGATATGAGTGGATTAGAAATTGAAGACCGAGTAATTGGTATGACGTATTCAGAATTTGGACGACGCATTAAATCCAATGATAGCGGAGGTACCGACCATGGTTCCGCAGCGCCATTATTTTTATTTGGGAAAAATGTGCGGGGTGGGGTTTTTGGAACTAACCCAAACATACCTGCCACTGCAAAGGTAAATGACAATGTGCCGTATCAGTATGATTTTAGAACCGTTTACAATAGCATATTACAAAATTGGTTCTGCGTTTCTGATACTGCCCAAACAGAAATTTTGACAAAACAATATCCAACGCTTCCGTTAATCAATGCAAGTGTTTGTGGCATCAATGAAAAAGATTCCACTTTTGCGAAGGAAGCCCTTATTTACAATTACCCTAATCCGTTTACCAGCTTTACCAAAATTGAATTTAAAACCAAGGGGGGTCATACTTTATTACAACTTTTAGATGGATCCGGTACCATTATGAGATTATTAGTTGAAGCCACCTATAACTATCCAGGAATGAATAGTTATAACTTATATGGCAGCGGTTTGCCCACAGGCGTCTATTATATCCGTTTACAAAACGAAGACAAAGTGTACGTAAAAGCAATCATTAAAATGTAAAAGCCCCGCAATGGTTTGCAGGGCCTTTCTAAATTTTTACTTAAGGCGTAATTGGTATTTATAAAATTTCTGTAATCCTCTCTGTAATTATCTCTGTAATTATATTACACTCTATGATAATCGCCTTTCCATTGTTGAATCGCCATTTTAATTTCTTTATTGGATAAATTATCTTTTATCGCTTTATCTAGTAATGCCAAATACTCTGCATCACTTGCAAAACGAAGGGCAATAATTTGACCTATTTTTAATTCATTCGGCAAGGCCTTGCCGGTCATAATATAATAACGCAGCGACTCCTCTGCCTTAATGGCTCGATCCTGCGCCTTCAAAGCAAACACGCGTGCATACCATGCGATGAAAACAAAAATGACCGCAATTAATACGACTAGTGATGCCAAGTATTTATTTTCAGGAGTTGATTTAATGATATAATTAATAGCACCTCCTAATAAAGCGAATATTAAGCCAAATGCGCCATAGTGAAATCCGGGCACCATTTGAGCATGGTTTTTAAAATTTTGTGATTGCATATACAATTTTTTTTGTGAGCGGAAAGATAGTCAATGTCATGGAATAAGCCCATTTTTCATTTCTCCCCTGTTTATTATTTAAGGAATAAGCCGTCTGCTTTCTTATATTATTTAAACCTTGTGCCTTGTATTTTGTTAACTTGCATAACTATGATAGGTCATCGTTTTTTAAACTTTATTCCGGGTGAAAATTCAAAGTCCAAGTTTGAACAAATGTTGGACATTTTCACGCAACTATTAAACTATACCAGTGGGGATGCAAGTGAGGCGTTGGATTGGATGAATCAGTTGGACCGTACCCATCAATTTACCGACGATAATTATGGTGTGGGTGATTTTATAGAGGACCTCAAACAAAACGGCTATTTAAAAGAAAACCCACAGGATGGCAAATTCGCCATTACGGCCAAAACGGAGCAAACCATTCGCCAAAAAAGTTTGGAGGAAATTTTCGGCAAACTAAAAAAGACAAAGCAGGGAAATCATAGTACGACGAAAGTAGGTCCAACGGGGGATATTAATTCAGACACTCGCTCTTTTCAGTTTGGTGATTTAATGGAACAAATAGATTTTACGGAGAGTATAAAAAACGCGCAAATTAATAGAGGCGTCGATTCCTTTTCCATGAAAGAGGACGACTTAGTGATTAGAGAAGCAGATTTTAAAACGCAAACTTCTACCGTATTGATGATAGATATTTCGCACTCTATGATTTTGTATGGAGAGGATAGAATTACGCCTGCGAAAAAAGTAGCCATGGCATTGTGCGAACTTATTACCAAAAAATATCCCAAAGACACGATTGATATTGTGGTATTTGGCAATGATGCTTGGCAGGTGGAAATCAAAGACCTTCCTTATTTACAAGTGGGCCCTTATCATACCAATACGGTTGCAGGGCTTGAGTTGGCAATGGATATATTGCGCAAACGCAAAACAGCGAATAAGCAAATTTTTATGATTACCGATGGTAAGCCCACCTGTTTGAAAATTGGCGGCAAGTATTATAAAAACAGTTTTGGATTAGATCGCAAAGTGGTGAATCGTTGTATTAACTTGGCGGGGCAATGTAAAAAATTAAAAATACCCATCACCACATTTATGATTGCGTCGGATCCTTATTTACAAAAATTTGTGGAGGAGTTTACTGAAATGAATAATGGCAAAGCTTATTTTGCTTCATTGGATAATTTGGGAAGTTTTATTTTTAATGATTTTGAAAGCGGGAAAAGAAAAACAGTTTATTAATTATGAGTAAGAAAATAGAAATACAAAAAATCCTAACCCTAGGAGATTTAAAAAAATCGGGTTATCAATCCAAGTCCATTAAGGATGAGGTGAGGGATAATTTAATTGCCAGTATTCAAAATAAAGAAAATGCCTTTGAGGGTATTTTAGGCTATGAGGATACCGTCATCCCCGATGTGGAACGTGCATTATTAAGCCGACACAATATTTTGTTTTTGGGATTGCGTGGCCAGGCCAAAACCAGGATGGCGCGTCAAATGGTGGATTTATTAGACGAATACATCCCCACTATTGCTGGCTCTGAGGTAAATGATGATCCATTACAACCGCTCAGCAGGTTTGCTGTGGACTTAATTGCTGAACATGGCGATAAAACGCCTATTCACTGGGTACATAAAAGCGCGCGTTATGGCGAAAAGCTAGCGACTCCGGATGTGAGTGTGTCGGATTTAATTGGAGACATTGACCCGATTAAGGCGGCTAATTTAAAATTAAGTTTTGCCGACGAAAAAGTAATTCACTATGGCATTATTCCAAGAAGCAATCGAGGCATTTTTGTAATTAATGAATTACCCGATTTACAAGCAAGAATTCAAGTGTCCTTATTTAATATTTTACAGGAAGGGGATATTCAAATTCGTGGTTTTAAATTACGCATGCCTTTAGATATTTTATTTGTGTTTACAGCCAATCCCGAAGACTATACCAATCGAGGAAGTATTGTAACACCCTTAAAAGATAGAATTGAAAGTCAAATTTTAACACACTATCCAAAAAGCATTGAAACCTCATTAGCGATTACAGAACAAGAAGCCAATATATTACCAACCCAAAAAGAAAAAGTAGAAGTAAGTGATTTGGTAAAAAGATTAATTGAACAGGTTTCCTTTGAAGCAAGAACCAATGAATTTGTAGATAAGAAAAGCGGTGTCAGTTCACGTTTAACCATTGCTGCCTATGAGGCTGCAGTGAGTAGTGCTGAGCGAAGGGCCATCATTCACAATGAAAAACACACACAAATTTGGATCAGTGATTTATCCGGAATTATTCCAGCCATCACGGGAAAAATTGAATTGGTATACGAGGGTGAACAAGAAGGTCCTTATGAAGTGGCTTTGAATTTATTGAATAAATCTATTCGTACTTTGTTTGTAACCTACTTCCCGAATCCCGATGAAATTAAAAAGAAAAAAGTAGTTAAAAAATCTGCCACGCAAACAGCAGAAGCTAAACAAACAGAAAATCCATATGCATTAATTACAAAATGGTTTGATACAGGAAATTATTTGGATTTGTTATTGGACATGAAAGACGAGGATAAAATAATGGCTTTGTATAAAGTAGACGGATTATTTGGCATCGTAAAAAAATATTTCCCGCAAGCCAATGAAAAACAAACTGCTTTATTAATGGAGTTTGTATTACATGGTCTGTCGGCTTATTCTTTGATTAGCAAAAAGATGATTGATGGGAAAATTGAATTCAAGGATTTGATGGGTAGTATGATGAACCTAGGAACCATGAATTTTGAGGAGGAGGATTTCAACGACTATCAATAAACAATTGATTATCAAAAATTTAATACCTAAAAGGCCAGTTTTTTACTGGCCTTTTTTGGCTTGCATCCACTAAAAGCCTATTTTTGTTCCATCATCAAGAACCCTTGAGTGGGTACCAACCGAGAGAGTTTAACTCCGCGGTGGTAAAATAGATGAGGTCATCACGCCAAAATAAAATAAACTATGTTTCTACAACATCATTCCTCCGCAACTCCAACCCTTTCTTCCTCAGTACATAAGCAGTCAAATGATTTTGAATTATTCATACAGTCAACAACTGCTGAAAAAATAATTGGCCAACTTCGCTTTAGGTATTTGCATCAAAGTTTTGAAGCCAGTGTTATCCTTACCCCATCCAGCATCCAGGTAAAGTCATTGTATCCATTTGCAGGCATTGCTGTTTCAGCAAACACGCTAGACACAACTGCTGCTCAACCATATATTCATAAAGGAGCCCTAACTGCACAAGGCCACCAACAAATGATATGGCTAATGCTTGATATTATTCACTTATACAATTTACTGCGATTAAAACCGGGGGCTATTATCGAATTATACCGCGCTTCATTTGCGGATGCCAAAAAAATGAATCCTGCATTGGTATTTGGACAGATTCCACTGGATACAAAACAGGCAAAAATGGTTGCAAAATCATTGGTTCAAAATATGCGTTTAAAGCATAAGTATGTATTTAGCAATCCATTGGATTTATTGGCCAGCCTACAAGAAATAATCGCCCACTATCCGCAACAATTTTTAACGCCTAAATCTAATTTAGCCAAGTTGTCTCCCGTACTTTCTTGAGGCACAAATCATTTTAATTCCATTCGTGTAAAAGGTGTTCAATTTTGAAAAGTTATAGTATCATTTCTTTAACTTACTTCAAAATTAAAATTATGCGTAAACTGCTTTTTATGGGTCTGTTTATTGTGATAGGCTTTGTTACCAGCAAAGCACAGTCCATCCCCACTCCAAAGGAACATTTTGGATTTAGCATTGGAGACAATTATCATTTAGCGACGTACACTCAAACGGAGTCCTATTTTAAAAAATTAGCTGCCGCATCTAATAAAGTAAAGCTGCAAGTGGTGGGCAAAACCGAAGAAGGAAGAAACCAATATATGCTTATTGTTTCGGATCCAAGTAATATTAGACAATTAGAAAAGTATAAATCTATTTCACAAAAATTAGCAAGAGCTGAAAACTTATCGAATGAAGAAGCTACGCAATTGGCAAAGGAAGGGAAGTCGGTGGTATGGATTGATGGTGGCTTACATGCAACAGAAGTAGTGGGTGCGCATCAGTTAATTCAAACTATTTATACGGTAATAACAAGAGACGACGAGGAAACAAAACGCATTTTAAAAAACACCATTATTTTATTTGTACATGCCAATCCCGATGGACAAGAGTTGGTGACAAATTGGTATATGCGCAATACAGATACTTTAAAAAGATCCACATCGGCATTGCCTAGATTGTATCAAAAATATATTGGACACGACAACAACCGTGACTTTTTTATGATGAACATGAGTGAGTCAAAGAACATGAGTCGTCAACAATACATTGAGTGGATGCCTCAAATATTATACAATCACCACCAAACAGGACCAGCAGGAACTGTAGTTGCTGGCCCTCCCTACCGAGATCCATTTAACTATGTTTACAATCCATTATTGATAACAAGTTTAGATGCAATGGGTGCTGCTATGAGCAGTCGTTTAAATGCAGAACAAAAACCAGGTTACACGATGAAGGGTGGATCGGTGTATTCAACCTGGTGGAATGGAGGATTAAGAACAACTGCTTACTATCATAACATTGTTGGCATATTAACTGAGATCATTGGAAGTCCTACACCCATGACCATTCCTTTGGTGCCGCAGCGTTTAATTCCAAATAGCGGCTTGCCTTATCCAATTGAACCGCAAAAATGGTATTTCAAAAATTCAATTGATTATTCTATTTCTTTAAATTATGCAGTTTTAAATTATGCGGCAAGGTACAAGGACGAAGTGTTGTTGAATATGTATAAAATGGGAAAGGCTGCCATTGAATCAGGCAACAAAGACAACTGGACACTTTCGCCAAATAAAGTAGAAATGTTGAATGAACAATTAAAGTCGGAGAAAAGAGACATTAAAGTGGATAGCATCGCGTATCAAAATTTTTCAAAAATTTATAAGGCGCCCAATTTAAGAGATCCACGTGGTTATATTATTCCTGCAAATCAAAATTCAAGTGCAATTGCGTTTGTTAATATTTTAATTCAAAGTGGCATTAAAGTTCATAAGGCAACAAGCGACTTTGTAGTGAATGGAAAAAATTATGAAGCGGGTGCTTATATCGTAAGAACGAATCAAGCATTTAGACCACATGTATTAGATATGTTTGATCCGCAGGATCATCCAAATGACTTTTTATATCCAGGTGGTCCCCCCGTTCGCCCTTATGATGCAGCAGGTTGGACTCCAGCATATACCATGGGCGTTGTATTTGATAGAATCCTTGACGATTTTAATGGTCCTTTTGAAACCATTGCTTATGGTCAAATTCAATCTCCAAAAACTTCCATTGTTGTAAGGCCTAACAGTGCAAATAAATTTTATGTTATTAAATCAGAGGATAATAACAGTTTTATGCTAGTGAATGATTTATTGAAAACAGGCAAAGCTGTTTATAAAAATAAAAATGGATTTTATTTTGAAATTGCGGATGTAACAAAAGACAAAGAAACGATCACGAAGGCTGGCATCTCAGCGGTGACTGTTGATAATGTCCCGACGGACGCAATAAAAATGGAAAAATTAAAAATTGGATTATGGGATCGCTATGGTGGTTCAATGCCTGCTGGTTGGTTAAGATGGATTTTTGAACAGCATCATTTTGATTTTAATTTACTTTACGCTAAAGAAATTAATGCAGGAAATTTAAAAAACAAATATGATGTGATTGTGTTTGTAGATGGTGCCATTCCTCCAGTAGTTGCTGGTGCTGCCTCTCCTTATGAGGAGAAAGAACCCAACCTAGATGAAATACCAGCAACCTATCATCCAATGCTTGGAAAAATAACTGCAGATAAATCAATTCCTGCATTGAAAGCATTTATCGAACAAGGCGGTAGCGTTGTGACCATTGGTTCAAGTGCCAACCTGGCCTACCATTTAGATCTTCCCGTAAAAAATGCCATCGTTGAAATGAATAATGGGAAAGAGCGCGTATTACCAGGGGAGAAATTTTATATTCCAGGAAGTATTTTGCAGGTCGCTGTCGCACCAGAGGTAAAAGCAAACTGGGGAATGAAAAACAAGGCGGATATTTATTTCAACAATAGTCCTGTATTTAGAGTACAACCTGATGCAATTGCCAATGGAATAATTTTACCGCTTGCCTGGTTTGCTTCTGATAAAACACTGCGAAGTGGTTGGGCTTTTGGGCAAGCCTATCTTCAAGACGGAGTAGCTGCTTTTGAAGCTAAAATTGGAAAAGGAAAATTATTTGTTTATGGACCTGAAATTACTTTCAGAGGGCAAACACATAGCACGTACAAAATGTTATTTAACCAATTGTATTAAAAAAACGAACATCAATAAAAAAAGGCGATCTATTTAGATCGCCTTTTTAATTTTATATAGGGTTGAATGCATACTAAATTGTAATTTTATATAAATATTAAAAGGATGAGTATATATTGTTTTGCCAATAATCAAATTCAACTCATTGAAAAGGCGGGTGTTCCAGTAACCGATTTATTGGTCCAACGCGGATATGGCATATTTGATTTTTTAAGGGTTGCAGGGGATACACCCTTATTTATGGAGGATCATTTGGATCGATTTTTTCATTCAGCGGAAAAAATGAGGTTAACCATTCCACAAACCCGGGAAGACATAAAAACTATTGTAAAGGAACTCATTCAAAAAAATCAATTAGCCTATTCTGGCATTCGCATGATTATTGCAGGAGGAGATGCACCTGATGGATATACTATTGAACATCCTCATTTAATTATTATTCAAGCACCCTTAGCAGAACCTACCTTGCACTTACCAGAAACAGGTATTAAATTGGCGACCTATGCCTATCAAAGACAAATACCGGATGTAAAAACAACCGACTATTTAATGGCGGTATGGCTGCAACCTTGGATGAAAGAGCAGGGTGCCGACGATATTCTATATTATTATAATGACATAGTGAGTGAGTGCCCTAGGTCAAATTTTTTCCTGGTAACCAAGGACCATACTTTAGTAACTGCCCAGCAAAACATGTTAAATGGCATTACTAGAAAAAATATTATCCAGGTTTGCGAAGCGCATTCCATCCCCTTTGAAATAAGGGACATTCAACTAAATGAATTAAAAGAGGCAAAAGAAGCCTTTATTACCAGCTCCACCAAACGCATCATCCCCGTCCACCAAATTGACGAGATTTTACTGCGCCCAAATTATGAGGATTCAATTGCTCGAAAAATCTATGATTTGCTAAAAATGATGGAATAGTGTTTAGTCTTTTTCTCATATTATTGAATAGTTTCTGTCTATATGATTGATTTATAATTAATTAAATCATAAATATAAAAAATAAATTATGTATTATATGATCATTTATAATAATATTATATAAATAATATTATTATAATGTTGATTTTTATTTTGGCCTTTTAAAGTTCTTATGGTTTAGTTAATTATTTGTTAACCATTTCTATGGTTTATTAACAAGTTTTAGTTTAATTTCGCTCTTTAAATATCATAAATAAATACCTTACAAAATGAAAAGTGTTTTAAAACAAGCTTTGTCTGTGTTGTTGGTTATTTTAATAGCTATTATTAAAGTAAACGCACAAGAAACAACATCCGAGATACAAGGTTTAATCACTGTAGGAAATGCGGGTGTTGCTGGTGCAAATATCACCGCAATTCATCAGCCAACAGGAACTAAGTATGTTACTACCAGTCGTCCAGATGGTAGATATAACATTAACAACTTAAAAATTGGTGGTCCTTACACATTAACAGTTACTTATGTTGGAATGAAAACCGAAAAGCAAGATGACATCACCTTGTTATTGGGTCAAACTTTCAAAGCAAACTTTAGCTTAGTGGATAACAACAGCAGCTTAAAAGAAGTGGTTGTGAGTTCATCAAAGCAGGACAAAATTTTCAATAACGCACGTACAGGTTCTCAAGAAACATTTAACAGAAATCAAATTACAAGTTTGCCAACTGTTTCTCGTTCATACAAGGACATCATCAAATTAACGCCTACTTACAACAACGGATCTTTTGGTGGTCAAAGTAGTCAGTTAAACAACATCACTATTGATGGTGCTAACTTCAACAACTCATTTGGTTTATCAGGTGATATTGGTGGACAAACTGGTCAAAACGCGGTTTCATTAGACGCGATTGAGCAAATTCAAGTAAACACTTCTCCATTTGATGTAAAGAATGGTGGTTTCATTGGAGGTGGTGTAAACTCAGTTACTAGAAGTGGTACCAACACTTACCAAGGATCAGTTTACCAATACTTTAAAAGTAAAGACTGGCAAGGGTATGAAGTAAATTCTCCTTTTACCCTTAAGGTGCCAAAGCAAGATTATAGTTTTGATTTAAAAGGTTTCACTGCTAGCGGTGCGATCATCAAAAATAAATTATTCTTATTTGTAAACGGTGAGCAAGAGTCTAACACTTCACCTGGTACTACCTGGTTAGCGTCTTCTGCTACCAACCCTGCAAATGGAACAACCTATTCTGCTGCTAATAGAGATTCATTAGAAAAATTAGCCAGCTTCCTAAAGACAAAATACAATTACGATCCAGGTGCTTACGAAGCATATTCATTTGTGTCTTCCTCTAAGCGTTTGGCAATTAAATTAGACTGGAACATCGATGCTAACAATACATTTTCGCTTAAGTACAATATGTTGAGATCAGCTGATCAAAAGCCTGCTTCTAATAGTAGCTCAATAAACAGTTCTTATGGTAGAGCAGCTGGAACTTATGGTATGCCATTTTTCGGTGCTGGATATCAAATTAACAACAATGCAGACGTATTCATTGCAGAGTTAAACACAAGACTTAGCAATAGAATGAGTAATAAATTACAAGTTGGTTACTCTGCTTTAAGAGATTTCAGAAGTGCATTGTCTTCTAATCCAGACTTTCCAATGGTGGATATCTTAGATGGTAATGGTCAACCTTTCACTTCATTTGGTCATGAGTTATTTACTTATGGTAACAAATTAAATACCGATGTATATCAATTCAATGATAATTTAACGATCTATGCTGGTAAGCACGAAATTACCCTTGGTACACAAGCATCATTTAAAAAATACTTAAATGGCTTCTCTCCTGACTACCAAGGAGTTTATCGTTTTAGTTCTTTAAATGATTTTATTAATTCTGCCAATGGCGTAGGCACAAAGTCGGTTCAATATAGACTTTCTTATACATTAGGTGGTGGTGCATTCCCATTAGTAGGTCCAAAGAATTTCGAAGCTGGTGTTTATGTTCAAGATAAATACAGAGCTACCGATAGATTTACTTTGACTTATGGTGTTCGTTTTGATTACACTAAATTCTACAACACATTCTTATACAACCCAGTTGTAGATACCTTAAGTAGATTCTATAATTACACACGTGCAAATACAGGCGCTGCTCCTAACGTAGCGGTACAAATTTCACCAAGAATAGGATTTAACTATGATGTGTATGGTGATCAAAGCTTACAAATTCGTGGTGGTGCCGGTTTATTCCAAGGCGCACCTCCTTTTGTATGGATTTCAAACCAAGCGTCTAACTCAGGAATGGCCTTGTTTGGATCATTTACCAACAACTCTCCGAATGGCAATGTATTTAATCCAGATGTAAACGCCTACAGACCCGCTGCAACTGCAGGTTTGAGCAGATCTTATAATATTAATGTAACGGATCCTAATTATAAATTCCCTCAGGTATTAAAATCAACTTTAGCTGCTGATAAAAAATTAGGTAAAGGTTGGACTTTAACTGCGGAAGGAACGTATACCAAGCAATTGAACGCTTCTGTATTCCAAAACATTGCTTTACCTTCTAGAACTTTGACGAAATTAACAGATGGTCGTTGGAGATTCCCTTATCAGACTGCATTCCCTTGGGGTGGAACACAAATGGGCGGAACTACCGCTTCTTCTGTGAACAATCCTCAGATTCAGAATGCAATTTATATGACCAACAATAGCGCTGGTTATGCTTGGACTGGAACCTTACAAATTCAAAAAATTACCAAAGCATTTATCTTCACTGCTGCTTATACAAGACAAGAAGCAAAAGATGCTGCTGTAAGTGGATCAACTGCTGCAACCATGTGGGGTTCGAAAGCAATGTCTGACAATCCAAACGACTTTACCATTGGTAATTCTAATAACTATATGCCTCACAGAATTATTGCAAGTGTGGTGTATAAGAAAGACTTCATCAAAGGCCAAACCACTTCAATTGGTTTAGTGTATGACGGATCTCCTAACTTTGCTACTTCTTATACCGTGGGATCAGCATCTAATGCTACTGAAAGTATTAACGGAGACGGTAACTCTTCCAATGACTTAATGTTTGTTCCTGCTACTGCTGATCAAATTAAATTAGTGAATGCAAGTGGTGGTGATACAAGAACTCAAACAGAGTTGTGGAATCAATTATCTGCGTTTATTGCAGGCAACCCTTATTTATTTAGCCGTAGAGGTCAATTCGCAGAAAGAAACGGATATGTATTGCCTTGGACACATAAGTTAGACTTAAACTTTACTCAAGATGTTACTTTCGTAACAGGTAAAGAAAAGCATACCTTACGTTTCACTGCTGATATCTACAATTTCACTAACTTATTGAACAAGGATTGGGGTGTGTATTATATTCCTACAACCACTTCTCCATTGGTATTCCAAAGAATGGATACAGATGGCAGAACACCAATTTACACATTCCCTTACTTAGATGCGGTTAACAAAGTACCTTTCACAAGAGCACACAGACCAAGTACTGGTTTAGGTTCTCGTTACCAAATTCAACTTGGTGTTAGATACTTATTTAACTAGTATTTAATATTAGATATTAAAAAAGCCCCTCCTAAAGAGGGGCTTTTTTAATTATATCTTTTTGACGCGCATATTTTTAAATCTTACTACATCCCCGTGTCCCAAGAAACCAATATGGCCTGTTTTGTTGAGTAAGCCAGGATGCGCTTTATGGTCCATGGTACCTTTTTTGGAAGCCAATGCATAATCACCCTCCACAATAACAGTGCCGTTTAAAGTCACTTTAATAGTTGATCCCTTCACCATAATCTCTTCGCTATTCCACTCGCCTATGGGCTTTAAATAACCACGTTTAGCTGGAATTACGCCATATACAGAGCCATGATATTGATAAGGTTGTAGATCAGCATACATAGGGTGTTCACTGTCCAATACCTGTACTTCCATTCCAAGATAAGCGGCGTCTCCTTCGAGCGGAGCATGAATGCCAATCCCATTATTAGCGCCAGGCGTTAATTGAAAATCAAAACGATAAATAAAATCACCAAACTCCTCTTTGGTATATAAATTACCACCGGAACCATTTTCGGGACTCACCACCAATGCGCCCTCTTTAACTAAATAACCAGTGGTGTTTCCAACCCATTCGTTGATATTGGTCCCGTCAAATAATAAAGTAAATCCATCTTTGGTTTCTTGCTCGCTTAATTTAGTGGGTTCACTTGGAGGCAATTCTCTTACATATATATTTCGGTAAGAAACAAATGTGCCATGTGCTTGTAATTCAATTTGTTCTTTTATAAAAATAGGAATTTTGCGGTCCCAGTAATTTTCTAATGGAATTTGATCGGTCACTAAAATGCCATTTAAGTATACCGTTACCTTATCCCCTTGCATGATGATATGAAAAGTATTCCATTCACCTACTTTATGATCAGCTACTACCAAGGGGGTACTTACATTTTTTTGATTATTATAAAGTCCACCGCTTCCTACTTGTGCCCCCACTTCTCTACGACTGGTGTCCCAAATTTGTACCTGTGGGGTGCCTCTTAAATAAATACCGGCATCGCCTTTTTCTTGTATCCGCCAATCCACAAACATTTCTATATCCCCGTATAATTTTGTGGTCGCTAAATTTTCTCCATTGGCATTGCCCGTAAAGTTTAATAATCCGTCTTTCACGACCCAGTCCTCGTGCATTTTTTGATCTGCTTTTATTTGTGCTGCTTTTAATGCTGCATCACTCATTTTATTTCTCGCAATAGGATTGGCAACCAGTCCTTTCCAACCGGTTAAATCCTTTCCATTGAATAATGAAACAAATCCATAATCATAAGGCATCTTTTTTAAATGCGCATTTAATGCATTCACTAAAATAGCACTGTCCTCTCCGTGTATCAAAGGCATTGCTTTTTCTACAATGGCACGCACTTCATTTCCTCGAATACTAAAATCGTTTAAAGCTAATTTTGCAACCGCAATGGCAGCCTCTTCCTTTACTTCTTCCTCCTCTAAAAATGTAGCGACAAACATAAAACTTCCAATACCCGTAATTTTACTTGCCTCCCAAATCATATTTTTCTTTTCAACGGGATTAAGTGTTTGTTCCGCATTGTTTTGCAATGCCAATAGTAATTCTGTAGGATTCATTTTATACCCTACCACTTGAGTTAAAGGAATTGGTGAAGGCAATGCATTGAGCCTAGCGCTTACGTAGCTATGGTCATTTAATAATTTTAATTCTTCTTCAAATAAAATTTTTGCATAGGTTGACTTCGCTTTTGTTAATTGCTTTGTTAAAAGGGGAACAAATGTTTCCCTCTTTTTTTCATCTAAGGATACTTTATTTACATAAGCATGCAATGCATACGTAAATTTTGTTTGTTGAGCAGTATCTTCTACCATTCTAAAAAATAGATCCCAGTCTGTTTTTCCCCAAGCATCCATACTTTCTAGTGCAGCACTGGCTTCCGCGTTTTGCTGGTAGGGGAATGCGCTTAATACCTGATTCACACTCCAATTTTTTACAAAGTCCGCATTAAATTGATTAAGTAATTTATTAAATTCTTTTTTAGTTACTTTCTTACCCCCCCAACTATATAAATCGCTATCCTTTTGGATTTGAGTTGTTTTACAGGAAACTATACCTAAAGCAATTACAAATAGTACAAGTATTTTTTTCATAGTCTTTAATTTATGCCTTAATATTTTAAATGGTCCAAGGTCCACGCATGGGCGGATTAATTAAATAATTTGCTTCTGTATCATTGATGAATTCTTCCTTAATGGGATCAAAGTGTAAGGTTCTATCCAGTTGCAAAGCAATTTTCCCCATATTGATTAAGGTACAGGACTTGAATCCATTTTTTTCATTCAACGCAAATGGAGTTCTGTATTTCACACTGTCTAAAAAATCGGTTACCTGTGGTGCAGGATCGGGCATCATCGCTAATTTTTCTTTTAAATTAGGGATGGTACTTTTAAATCCAGCAAAGAGTTTCCCATTCGGTCCTTCAATGTATGCAGCCTCGGGATCCTTTGCCTCTCCATCTAAAATAATTTTACATCCGTCTGCATAAGTGTAGGTGATTTTTCTAAAACTGCCGCAGGCATCTGGATGCTGCTGTTCGGCATCTACTTCCACTTTGATAGGACTGGTTTCATCCTTGCCTAAAAAATATTGAATAGGATCTAAATAATGTTGTCCCATATCCCCTAAGCCGCCGCCATCATAATCCCAATAGCCTCTAAATGTTTGATGGGTGCGATGTGCATGATAAGGTTTATAGGGAGCAGGTCCTAGCCAACGATCATAATCCAACTGTGCCGGAACAGCTTGCGTAGGTAAATTGGTTTTCCCCATCCAATAAAACTTCCAATCGAATCCTGTGGTTTTACTTACCGTAACGGTTAGGGGCCATCCCAATAATCCACTTTCTACTAATTTTTTAATTGGTTTTACGGTGGTGTTCATTCCGTAAAATTGATCTTCAAATCGAAACCAGGTGTTTAACCTAAACATCCGTCCATATTGTTGCATAGCTGCTCTTACCGCTTTGCCTTCTCCAATGGTTCTGGTCATGGGCTTTTCGCACCAAATATCTTTGCCTGCTTTAGCAGCTTCTACTGCCATAATTCCATGCCAATGAGGAGGTGTCGCAATATGTACAATGTCCACTTCGGGTAAATTAATTAATGCACGATGATCCTGAAATGTTTTGACGCCTCCCCCAATACTTTTGGCTACTTCCGTCAAATGATTTTGATCAACATCACAAATAGCAACGACTCTGGTGCCCGCATAAGGAATATGGCCTCGACCCATGCCACCCACCCCAATAATACCTTTCGTGAGTTGATCACTTGGGGCTAAATACCCTCTTCCCAAAACATGCCTGGGTACGATGGAAAATCCTGCTAAAATAGTAGCGGTATTTTTTATGAACTTTCTTCTGCTATTGTTTTTTGTATCCATATATTTTATTTGATAGATATGATTTAAATCTGTTTTTCACCTCCTTAAATTTATTCATTTTAGTTTACATTTGAATGGTTTGCATTCACATCTATATTAATTCTATTATTATGAGCGAATTCCATTTGCATTTAGAAGAGCACATGAAAAGCACCGACCTTCTTTCTGATGTTGTTATTGGAATGAGTGATGGGCTCACTGTTCCATTTGCACTTGCCGCTGGTTTAAGTGGTGCTGTGGAAGGACATGTAAACTTAATTTGGATTGCAGGTATTGCGGAAGTGGCAGCGGGCAGTATTGCCATGGGCCTAGGGGGCTATTTGGCGGGGAAAACAGAACAGGATCATTATAAAAGCGAGTTAAAAAAAGAGTATTGGGAAATTGAACATAAAAGAGAAGTGGAAATTCAGGAAGTGAGAACCGTGTTTTTGGGCTGGGGTCTTTCCAAGGATACTGCAGAAGAAGCTACGCAGGAAATTATTAAAGACAAACAGCGCTGGGTGGATTTTATGATGAAATTTGAATTGGGCCTTGAATCGCCCGATCCTAAACGCGCGCGTAAAAGTGCAATGAATATTGGCCTTAGTTATGTGGTAGGTGGACTCATCCCCCTAACCCCTTATTTTTTTGTAACGGATGCCATTAAGGGCTTAGAAATATCTGCAGCCATTACACTTGTTTGCTTATATGTATTTGGTTATTTTAAAAGTAAAATCACTGGAATTAATCCTTGGTGGGGTGGCCTTAAAGTCATGTTTATTGGTGCAATAGCTGCTGCCACTGCATTTGCGATTGCAAAATTAATTCAAGCTTAGCGTTCACTATGTTAAATGCTACATTAATTCAAGCTTAGCATTCACTTATGTAAATTGAGTATAAATTATTTAGTTTTTATTTCTAATGGCCATGCCTTTTCTAGCGCCATTGTGAGCGCCTTTGTCTAAGGTCATTGTACCATTCACAAAAACATATTTGAATCCTTTTGAAAACTGATGTGGATTTTCAAAAGTGGCCATATCAACCACTTCGTTTTCATCAAAAACAACGAGGTCGGCAATAAATCCTTCTTGAATTAATCCCCTTTCTTTTAAATTAAATTTATTGGCTGGCAAGGAAGTCATTCTTCTAATGGCTTCTTCCAAACTCATTACTTTTTCTTCCCTTACATATTTCCCCAACACCCTTGCATTGGTTCCATAAGCGCGTGGATGGGGTCTATTTTTTCCCACTACTGCAATACCCGCATCACTAGCCGCCATATTAAATGGATAGGCCATTATATTTTTAACATCTTGGTCTCCCATGCCATGATAAACCATTTGAGCACCTCCTTTCTCTATCATTTGTACAATCGTTTCCGCTTCAAAAATCGCTTCGTCCTTATATCCCTTTAATTGATTGATCTCTCTTAAATTTTTACCATTGTAGCTGGTATCTTCTTTAAAATTCGCAACATAAGCATAATCAAAATGAGTAAGGTTTCTTCGTTTTATCATATCCAAACTATGTGCTTTTACTTTCGCGCGAATCGCAGGATTCTTTAGTCGTTTTAATATGGAGTCTTGTCCGTCCGCTAAAACCCAGTCAGGCAATAGAATTCCCAGGTTGGTGCTACTTGCAGTGTAAGGGTATTGATCAATGGTTACATCAATGCCTTCCTTTCTGGCATCAATCACTAAGCCCAAGGTTTCATTGCTTCTTCCCCAGTTATTTTGACCATTTACTTTGAAATGAGAAATTTCTACGGGTATTTTTGCTTCTCTTCCTATGGCAATGGCTTCCTTTACGGCTTCAGCTACATTGTCTTCTTCATTCCGAATATGAGATGCATATACGCCCCCATGGCTACTTATTACTTTTGCCAATCGCACCACTTCCTCGGTAGGCGCATAGGTCCCTGGTATATAAATTAAACCAGTGGACATTCCAACAGCGCCCTCCTGCATTGCTTTAGCAGCAATTAATTCCATTTTTTGTAACTCTTGTTCAGTTGCATGTCTATTGGCCGAACCCATTACTTGTTTGCGAATATTATTGTGTCCAATTAATGCTGCTACATTAATGGAAACGCCTAAAGAATCAATATAATTAAAATAGGATTTCATATTGTCTGAGGAACCTCCGCAATTACCAGTGACCACCGTAGTTACTCCATCATAAATAAAATTTGTTGCCAACGGATTTCTTGCTTCACCCCCTTCAATATGTGCATGAACGTCAATAAAGCCGGGTGCTACAATTAAACCCTTTGCATCTACTTCTCTATTGGCTTTCCAATTGTTTAAATGACCAATAGCGGCAATTTTATTATTTACAATTGCTACATCTTTTAATTGCCAATGATTGCCTGTGCCGTCCATTATTTTTCCATTGCGAATAATAAAATCAGCATTTTGTCCAATTGCGATGTGGCTTGTAATCATGGCCAATAAAATCAAACTGTATTTCATAATTGTAAGTTGTATGATAAATTTACTAAATCCTATTTATATGAAGTATTTTAAAAAGTGTTTGCTTATTTTATGAAATCATGAATAGCATTGGCCACTTTAGCCGGGGCTTCCTCATTGGGGACATGACCTACTTTGTCGAAAATAACAAGTTGGCTATTTTTTATGTCCTTATTAAATTGATATGCATTTTCAACATGAATCAATCCATCCTCCTTGCCCCAAATAATAAGGGTAGGCGTTTCAATCGTTTTGATCAATTCGGTATTTTGGGTAAATGGATGTTTGAATAAAGACAATGCGGCTTTTCTATTGCCTGCACAAAGCAATAATTCATGATACCTAGTTACAGTGCTTTCCTCAATTAAACTTTGATCATAATAAACCCCCTCAATGCTTTTTCTGATCAAGGACTTAGGGGTAATCAATAGCAATAAATTATTGATGACGGGCATTTGTGCAATTTTAAATCCCAAAGACCCCTTCTCGTTTTTTGTAGGATAACCAGTGGCATCTATCAAAATAAGTTTACTTACTTTTTGTGGCAATACGATTGCATAATGCCATGCTATTCCTCCGCCCAATGAATTTCCGCCAATAATACATTTATTGACCCCTAATTTAATTAAAAGTGAATCAATCACTTGAGCGTAGTGCTCGTAAGAGTAGCTATTTTCAATAGTAGGACCTGTTAATCCAAAGGCGGGTATGTCTAAAGAAATCACCCGCTTGTTTCCATGCTGGGCATCATTTAAAATGGCCGTTACTTTTTCCCAGGTATGCAGGGAGGATGAAGTTCCATGAATAAGAACAAGGGGAATGCTATCTTGTTGATTGCCTTCATCTCTGTAATGGACTTGCATACCCATCACTGGCATGAATTTTGAATTGCCTGTTGCATACTTTTTAATCATTTGCTCCTTGGGAATATCCTTTTGTGCAAAAACGGTAAACACCAAAATCACCACAATTAATAAGGCGCTGAATCCATACTTAAGAATAGACTTTACTTTTTGCTTTACAGTAGACATAAAAAATACAGCCCATTTATAGGCTGTATTAAAGTTAATTCGTTTGGCTTGAATTATGGAATGATTTTTCCGTCTTCCATTTGAATAATTCTATGGGTGCGGGCTGCAAAACTAGGGTCATGCGTTACAATAAGGAGGGTTTGATTCAATGTTTCACAAAGCTGTTTGAACATATCAAATACCAGGTCGCTATTTTTTTTATCTAAATTGCCCGTAGGCTCATCGCCCATAATAATATGTGGGTCATTAATAAGGGCTCTTGCAATAGCTACACGTTGTTTTTCGCCACCAGATATACGGTTGGCCTGTTTATACGCCAAGTGTTCGATCCCCAATATTTTTAACTTTTCCATAGCACGATGCTTTACTTCGGCACTTGAATATTTACCCAGCTTTAAACCGGGCAACATCACATTTTCTAAAACATTAAATTCGTTTAATAAATAATGAAACTGAAAAACAAATCCAATTTTTTCATTTCTAATTTTTGCCAAGAACGGTTCATTTGATTTAGGCATCTCCTCACCGTCTATCAATAAACTACCATCATAGTCGGTATCCATCGTTGACAATACATATAATAAAGTAGACTTTCCGCATCCTGATTTTCCAGTAAGAGAAACAAACTCCCCTTTATTAATACTAAAGCTCAAATTTTCAAGTACCTGAATACGTATAGGATCATGAAAGAATTTGTTGATATTTTTTGCTTCTAGGATGGTACTCATGTTATTTACCTCTTATAATTACTACTGGGTCTATTTTACTTGCTTTTCTGGCAGGAAACCATCCAGCGAAATAGGTAGTGATGAATGAAAAAACAATACCAATCATATAAAATTTAGGATTATAATTAATGGGGTAGGTTTGAATGGTGGGCAGCGAAACGGTATTAAATGGAATTTGGTCAATTAAGGCCGATAGGCCAAAACCCAATAAGAGCCCTATCAGCCCCCCAAATACGCCAATGGAAACAGCAATATAAATAAATATTTTTTTTACATCTGTTCCAGAAAATCCTGTCGCTTTTAAAATGGCAATAGAATCCATTTTTTCAAATATCATCATGTTTAAGATATTATAAATACCAAAGCCTGCGACAATAAGCAAGGTGACGCCTACGGAATAAGATATTAATGTTCTTATTGAACTGCCGGTTTCAAATTGTGAATTAGCTGTTTGAATATCTTCGGCATCTGTTTGATACAATTGCTGATATTCTTTTGCAACAGCAGGCGCTTGTCGAATATCATTTAATTTCACCTGAATACTGGTGATGTAATCATTGGGTACGGACAATATTTTCTGAACAGTATTCAAGGAAGCGTAACTTTGGACATTGTCAAAATCCTTGATGCCGGATTGAAAAGTGCCTACTACTTTTAAGGGGAAACGATCTCCTTTGGAAGTGGTAATTTGAACGATATCTCCTATTTGTACCAATAACTTATCGGCCAACCCTTTTCCTAGTATAATACTATTGTTGATTTTAGTTAAGTCTGCCGAGTTGCCGGTGGTAATATATTCATCAAAATGAAATAGTTTAGTTTCTTCGGTAGGATTAATGCCAAAAATACTTCCTGTAATATCTACACTACCATCATTAAAAAAAACCTGCGCTGTAATTTTTGGCGACAAGCCCAATACTCTTGTGTCTTTTTGAATGGCATTCATAATGGCGACACTATTATAAATAGCCATTCTATTTCCATCAGACTTGATAGAGCCAATAAAATTATGGCCCTTAGCATACTGTACATTTTTATTGATGGGTTGGTCGGCATTGGGTTTAATGTCGTTGTAAATTCGTACATGGGCAGTTCTATTAAGTATCAGACCATCTAATAAGTCATTCAAGCCTGACATAAAACTTAATAAGGTAATAAACATGGTAATACTAAAGGTAACGCCAAAGGCCGCTACTAGGGTTTGTCTCCACCTAGCAAGCAAAAGGGCTTTTGCAATACTTATGAGTAGCTTATTACTCATTGAATTGATTTTACCAAAGCATCATTCACCGTTATGCCTGAAAGGATTTCCACTTTTTCATAATCCAATAAGCCCACTTTTACTTTTCTTTTTTCTTTATTAGCCAAATACACGTATTCGTTGTCAATTAAATAATTACGCGGAATGGTAATTGCTTTTTCTTTTACTTCAATGATAATGTTTGCTTGTGCACTTAAATTGGGGAATAAATGGTCGGGCTGGCGCGTAAAAACAGCATCTATTTTAAATGATTTTAATTTTTGATTCATTAAAGGATAAATGTTTTCTACCACTGCTTCGAATGCTTTACCCTTATAGCTATCCATGGAAATCATTACTTTTTGCCCCTTTTTTAGTTTAGCAATATCATATTCATCCACTTGTAATTCAACATAAAACTGCTGCGCATCTCCGATAACCGCAATAGGCATTTGATTGGTAACCATTTCGCCAATTTCCTTATTCAGGCTGTATAATTTTCCGTTGACCTCACTTTTAATAATATAATCATTTAAGGAACTGGAGGAAATCTCGGCATTTTTATTGGTTTGCTTTGATTGAAAATTGATTTGCTTTTTTAAGTCGTTTAATTTTAGCTTGCTTGCATGGTAGAGGGCAGTACTATTTTTTGTTGCTATTTCTCTTTGGTCTAGTTCATTTTTTGTTCCTATTTCGTTGGCCCATAATTTTTTTTGACGATCAAATAGGGATGCATCATTTTCCATTTTTAATTTAGCTACCTCTAATTCAGTTTCTGCTTGCCTAATTTTTTCTTGATTGCTTTCCCCCGAGGAATAATTTGCTAATAATTGTGCATTTTCGTAACTCAATGCTTGTGCTTGATTCGCCAATTTTAAAATTGCTTGTCCTTTAGTAACCAGATCTCCTTCTTTCACTAAAATCTCGGTTAATAACCCATTTGTTTTTGAATACACCTCATATTGATGTCTACTTTTAACAATACCGGATGCATATACTGAGGAGCTGATTTTTTCAACTATTGGATGAATGGGGGTTTCTTTATTTCCGCAGGAGGCGAATAGGACAGCCAATAGGATTACTTTGAATGATAAATTAGAAATCTGTTTCATACTCAATATATTTCAATTTTAATACAGGATCAATGATCCTGTATCGCTGCTATACCCAAAGTTAACGCAATTATATCTTAGCAAAGCGCTAATCCTTTCCCACGAATACTTCATAGGTTTTGTCACCGATTATGGAATAAATAAGCGCGCTATTTGATGTACTTCCTGAATAGGATCATGCTCATTTCGGTTGGTTAAAACAATCACCATTAGTTTTTGCTCAGGAAACAATCCCGCGGAGTTCCTAAAGCCGATACTACTTCCATCATGATAGGGATGGGTCATATTCATAAACGCTTCCACCTGCCAACCATATCCATAATCCACCATGATTCCGTTGGTTAATTTCGTTTTTGACCAGGCACGATTTTGCATGGCAGGACTAATTAATTTATAAGACCAATTTGCCTTAATCCATTTAGCATACTCTTCTACATTCGTATAAATCCCTCCATCCCCTAAAACTGCACTCGTTACACTCTGATCGGTTTGTGTCCAGCCGCCATTTGAATAGCTATGTCCATAAGCTCTATTGGCAACCTTGGATTTACCTTCTTCAAAGGCAACCGAAGTTTTCATGCCAATTTTATTAAAAATATTTTCTTTCAAAAACTGTGCAAAAGGAATACCGGCTACTTGCTCTACAATTAAAGACAGTATTGAATATCCGGTATTGCTGTATTTATATTTGGTGCCAGCGGGAAAATACAAAGAGTCCGTCATATACATTAGTTGTATACAATTGGTGTCATGCAATTGTATAATTTGATTGGCTGGCATTAAATCCTCGTAATCAATTAATCCCGAAGTATGAGTCAGCAAATCTTTGATGGTAATATTTTTACCATAATCAGGAAAACTTGTAAAGAATTTTTGCAATGAATCATTTAAGGACAACTTCCCCTTTTTCTCTAATAATAAGATGGACATTGCAGTAAACTGCTTTGTTATAGAGGCAAGTCTAAAATTAGTATTGGGCTGAATTGCTTCTTGTGTATTGATATTTGCGCTGCCATATCCTTTTTTAAATACCACTTTATTTTTTTTCATGACTAGTACACTCGCACCTGGCTCATTTCCACTACTGTATTTGCTCATTATCGAATCGATTGCCTTTGCAATTTCTTTTTTGGATTGCCCCTTTGCATAAAATCCAAATAATAAAATAAAACCCCCAAGTAAAATATTTTTCATAATGAACAGTTGGCAGTGATTGCAAGTATAAATTTAAAGTTTTTATCTTTAATTTAATACACCTGAAAAGTAATATCTTTAATTGGTAAATAAATCAATATGCAATTCAATAGACGAAAATTTATCAGCTTGTCTGCTATGACAGCTGCTGCATTGCCATTAAGTGGTCACTTGAGCGCAGCACCCAATCAAACCAATACCATTACCGGGGGCTTTATGGATAAAATTGTTCCTATTTCAGTGCAAGAACGAAAAGACAGAATTGCAAAAGCACAAGCTTTAATGCAAAAAGAAAAAATGGATGCCATTTTTTTAGAAGGGACTAGTTCCTGCTTTTATTTTACGGGAATGAAATGGGGTCAAAGTGAACGCCCTTTTGGTGTTGTGATTCCAGCAAAAGGGGAGCTGGTATATATTTGTCCAAAATTTGAGGAAGACCGGGCTAGGGAATTAATACAAACTGAATTTGGAACTGAAATACGCTGTTGGGAGGAGCATGAAAGTCCCTATGCATTAATTGTTGGGGCCGTTAAAGACAGGGGGGTGCAATTTCGAAAAATTGGAATGGAAGAAAGGGTTCGTTTTTTTATCGCCCATGGGGTTAAAAAAGAAGCAGGCGGATTTGAAATAGTAGATGCAACGCCAATTACGGCAGGTTGTAGAATGATAAAGAGCAAAGCAGAAATTGCTTTAATGCAAATTGCCAATGATGTAACCATTGAAGCCTATAAAATGGCTTTTTCCAGCATTCGACCTGGTATGCCACAAAGTGAATTAAGTGGTAATATTAGTAGCGCATTAAGAAAATTGGGGTTTAGTGGGGGCGCCATGGTCATTGTAGGAAAATATTCGGCCTTACCACATGGAAGTATCGCACCACAAACCATGCAAGAAGGAGATATCGTGCTTGTTGATGGGGGTACAAGTTGTGAAGGATATGCCTCAGATATTTCGCGTACGGTGGTGGTAGGACCAGCAAGCCAAAGACAAATAGAGGTATGGAATTTAGAAAAACAAGCGCAGGATGCTGCATTTGCAGCGATTAAAATAGGCGCTCCCTGTGAAGTAGTGGATGCTGCAGCAAGAGCGGTGATTGAAAAGGCCGGCTTTGCACACCATTACAAATTGCCAGGATTGCCGCACAGAACCGGACATGGTATTGGATTGGAAGGCCATGAGTGGACTAACTTTGTGAAGGGCAATAAAACCCCGATACAAGTGGGTATGTGTTTTAGCAACGAACCCACTATTTCTATTCCTGGAGAATTTGGCATTCGACTCGAAGACTGTTTATACATTGGGGAAGATGGCCCACATTATTTTTCAAAACAAAGTCTCGCGATAGACCAACCATTTGGCTAAGGAATGAATAGTATCAATCTACACTGTGTATGGTAATGCTTGCCGAAGGGGTAGCGGGCTTGGATGGTGTAGCAGTAGTCGCAACAGTGCCTGTTAAACTGCTATTGTTATTTTTGATTGCAAAAAATATTTCAATGTAGTCATTGGCGTTGAGGTCCATAAAATAATTACCTGCTATATTATTTTTAAAACCAGTGCCTACAATTAAATAGGAAAGGGTTGAATTTAGATAGGCCGATCCATTGCGCCGGATCCAAACATGTGCTTCATCATTGCCTACATCTGGTTTTATCAACTGAAATTGATAGTGAAGCTGGTAAAGACCATTTTCTGCTACTGTAATTTTGGTAGGATTGCCTGCCGTATTTTGATTGATTTTTATTTTATGGGCTGCTTGTTGAAAACTAAACTTCACAGCTGTTGCAGTTGAGCTACTAGCGTTTTGTTTTGCCGTATCATAAAAAACAGCGTAACTACTTTTTTTAATATTTTGAATACGGCTTGATAAGTTCAAAGTGTCAGCGCTATTTAATTTCAAATTTATTTTAGCGATTAGTTTAAGGGTGTCTATGCTATTTAACTTTTGATTGATGCGATTGTTTAAACTTAGGGTATCTGATTTTTTTAATTTTTCATTTAACAACAAAGCGGTAGCTATACTAATGGGTTTTAAGCTGTCTGCTGTATTGCTCACCTTGTCTAATCCATAGGATTTGACAACATCCAGCACATTTTTAAATCCGGTTCCTCCCAGTCTAACGGGCAATACTTCTACAATGGTTTTTGCTTTTTTTGCATACAGCGCAAATGGAACGTAATGTATTTTTTCAATGCCGGCGTACAAAAATTGAAGTGCGTTATTGGGATCTAATTCAATTTGTAAATATTTTTCTTTGTCTTCCCATTGAATGTCATCGAAGTTTCCGATGGTAACTACTTTTCCATTTTCATTTAATCCAATATTGGTATAAAACAATCCCAGCACATTGGTCCTAACCGACTTTATTTCCTGATATTCAATATCAGTAAGGCTACTGTCATTTACAATACTAATGCGTAAGGTAATTTGTTTATTCGCAACAATCATTCCAGTTTCGGAACGAGCAATGCCTTGAAAATGAATGCCATGATTATTTTGCGCTTGTAAGGCGAAAACATAAAAATAACATGATGCAATAAGTAGGAATAATTTTATCATCTTAATATTGAATTAATTTATAGGTTTTGAGGTATTGCTCATTCCCTAAAGTGAATTGTATTTGAATAAAACAGTACGCTTGTTTCAGTGGAGATACTGTAATTCTTTGCTCAAAATGCACCCCCGAAAACGGACCCTTTACTTGTACTAAGTGATTGCCTTGTTCATCAAATAACAGGATGGCATCAATGGTAAGTGCATCCTGGTTACAGGAAATAAGGATAGTATTTTTAAATGGATTGGGCCCTAGTTTAACCTGTAATAAAATACTATCTATCTTCTCCTTAAGTTGATGCGTAGGGTAACTATTTTGCAAGTAGCCAGTGGTAATAAAGGAGATTTCATTGTTTGAAAAATGAATGGTATGTGCAAAGTCACCAAGGTTCCAGTCCAATGTGAACGCCGAAAGTGACGCTGTGCGCCCAGTACTATTTATGGTCCATGGATCTAATTTCGGGTAGCTGCTTGTTGAATTAAATTGGGCAGCTAAGGAGGCATACCTGAATAGCATGAGCCCAAGGAGCAGGGTATTTTTCTTGGACAAAAAAATAGCCATAATTTGAATTGTTTGATTTCAAATATAGGGCGATCAAAAAGCGTAGTTACCGAACTACCTGTGTTGTTTTAAGTTAAAATAATTAACCCCAATAAGCCAATTAAGTAAACAATGAGAACTATGAAGGAATCAATACCCATTCTAAAAATTTGTTTTTTGGAATGGAGTACCATCCCCATCATGTAAATACCCGTAAGGATAATACCTAAAATAGTTAGGTAAATGTCAGATGGTTTTAAATTAGGTAGGATGGCATCACCACTAATGAGGGATGCCATCAAAAATAAAATAGGTAAAAATGCATTGCCACCAAAAATATCGCTCACTGCCATATTGTAATCTCTGAGTTTAGCGGAAGCAATACCAGTAGAGATTTCAGGTAGTGCAGTGCATAATGCTAAAATGGTTCCACCAAACAAAACGCCGCTCATCCCCCATCTAATGGTAAGTTGTTCGCCTGTAATCATTAATCCCCAACCTGCAAACAAGGTAATGATTGCACCGATACTTAAAACTACCATTGCCATGGTAATGGTTCCCTGAAATTTTGCTTTAGGATAACGTAAACGGTGAACGCTATTTTGTTGCACAGGCATTGGAGGCTTTTTTTTAAGCATATAGCTTGTAGTCATATAAATAGTGCCTAACCAAATAGCGAGCATCATCCATTCAAATGGCGTGCTTCTTGCATATATTAAATTTGCTGGAAATTGACTTGCAATTAAAACAAGGCAAAGAATAAAGATAACTGCAAGCCCTTCCACAATCAATATTTTAGAATGTCCTTTTTGAGTAAGTGGAGCAGAACGTCCAACACCAAATATATCTATTAATACAAGCACAACAGTTTGAATGGCGATGCCACCCAAAATATTGCTAATGGCAATAGTATATTCTCGATGATAAGCTGCAACAGCCGTAATTGCAATTTCTGGGAGGTTGGTTACAATTGATAAAAATACCATGCCTCCAAAAGCTTCCCCTAAATTAAAATGGGTGGTGATGGCATCTATTGCCTTAGTTAACTTTATTCCACTTATCCAGATGACGATGGTAGAAAGTAAGAAAACAATAATTAACAGCGCACTTGAAATGGTTTGTACATTCATTGACAATAGAACGGGGGGATAAAGCATTAAAGAATCGGTACAAAGTTACACGTTCCATTGCGCTATCGCATTTATAATCAGGTACCTCTAATTTTCCTCGCTTACAATATTTATAATATATATAAATAATTAAAAAGTAATATTATAAGATAATTATATTAAAAGTCTATAAAAACGGTAGACAATATAAAATAATAAGCTATATTTGTGCTGTTCTCAACAATCATTAGGTACGCTTAAAGCATTTTTTAAAATATTGTCATGTGGCCGAGTGGAGAGGCAAGGGTCAGCAAAACCCTTAACGATGGTTCGATCCCATCTATGACAGCTGGAACATACATAACAAGCAATCGTTAATTCGGGCGGTATTTCTATACTGCCCTTTTTCTTGCCCTTTAAATAAGTTCGTACATTTGGTTACCTTAAAATTTAATGTATGCGTATAGCCAAAGTATTTTTGTTCGGAATTTTATTTTGTACTCAAAATGGGTATGCTCAACAATCCAATGCCAATTTACATAAACTAAGCCCTAAGGCGATTTATGCAATTAGTAATGTAGGTCGTCCAATGGTTTCACCCGAGGGAGATTGGGTTTTATATACCGTTTCAAAAGCCGATTCAGTAAAGGATAAAAATGTGGCACATTTATATATGGTGCACAAGGAGGGTAAAGAAACCGTTTGCTTAACTACACAAACCAAAGGAGTATCTAATTATCAATGGAGTCCCGATGGGAAATACATTTCCTATTTAGCATCGGGTAAAGAGGAAAAAGAAGAAAGTCAATTATTTGTTTTAGATCGTCGTGGTGGAGAGCCATTGCAGCTTACACATATTAAAGGAGAAATTGAAAACTACCAATGGTTCAAAGATGGCAGTAAAATTTTATTTGAGATTAAAGACCAAAATTTTACCGACACAGCAAAAACAAAAGTGAGGGTGCCTTATGAAATTGATCGTTATCATTTTAAGGCCGATTACGAAGGGTATTTAGACAATCGAAAAACACATCTTTATGTATATAATGTATCCACAAAAAAATTAGATACCTTAACCAGTGGATCTAATAACGAAAATGATGCAGAGGTGAGTAATGATGGTAAGCTTGTTGCTTATGCAAGTAATGTGACGCCCAACTTTGATCAGAACTCAAACACCGATATTTTTTTATTGTCCTTGGCAAAGGATGCAAAGCCAGTACAGTTAACGTTTTACAAGGGAGTAGATCAAAAGCCAGTATTTAGTCCAGACAATAGTAAAATTGCTTTTTTAAGAAGTAGTTCGGAGGATGCATTTAATATGTATGATTTGCAACAACTAGGTATACTTGATATTGCTTCAAAAACTGAAAAAGTAATTTCAAAAAAATATGACCTTTCCATTGATAATATATTTTGGTCATTGGACGGTAAAAATATTTTTGGAACATCGGAGGACGATCGCAAACAAAATATAATTCAAGTAAACGCAAATACGGGAGCTGTTGGTTCATTTACAAATGAGCTCGGTGTTTACAATGGCATTAACATGAATGAAAAAGGGAAAATGGCTGCACTTTTCAGCACCCCTAATGTACCGAACGAGGTATACCTTAATGAAGGCACAGGCTTTAAACAACTCACTCATATACAGGACGCTTTTGTAAATACCATTCAAAAAATTGTAGTCAAAGGCTTTAGTGCAACAGCAAGCGATAATAATAAAGTAAATAGTATTTTGTATTTGCCAGATAGCAATGCAAAAAAATTACCACTTATTTTATTTATTCACGGTGGTCCAGTTGCGCAGGATGACTACTCCTTTGATTTAACCAGCCAAGTTTATGCAGCCGCAGGGTATGCGGTAGCGACTGTTAATTATAGAGGAAGTAGTGGTCGTGGAGCTGCCTATACCAAAAGTATTTATGGCGATTGGGGCAACAAGGAAGTGAAAGACATTATTGGCGTAGCCGATTACTTAATTAAAACAGGCATTGCAGACGAAAACAAAATGGCCATTGCAGGATGGAGCTACGGCGGTATTTTAACCAATTATACCATTGCAACAGACAAGCGATTTAAAGCCGCGGTAAGTGGCGCAGGGGGATCATTAATGCTTTCATTTTATGGTACAGATCAATATATAAGCCAATACGAACCCGAATTGGGCAAGCCATGGGAAAATTTACAAAAGTGGCTGGATGTATCTTATCCCTTTTTTAAAGTAAAAGAAATAAAAACGCCTACGCTGTTTATGGCAAGTCAAGCTGATTTTAATGTGCCAGTAGTTGGCGCAGAGCAAATGTATCAAGCATTTAAATCGGTAGGCATTCCAACGCAGTTAATTATTTATCCAAATCAAAATCATGGCATTCGTGTACCTAGTTATAATGTACATCGATTAAACAGCCATTTAGAATGGTTTAAAAAATATTTGAATTAATTAATGTTGCTTGAAAAAAGGGAAGCGAAAAAATTGTTCAAATAAAATAACCAAGGACATTATTAATACAAACCAGCCAAAACCTTTTTTGAGTTTTGCGCCATCCATGATTTTATTTAAATAATTTCCTGTTATAATACCTAATGTCGCCAATACGGTAATGATGGAAATAAATTTCCAATCAACGGTAACATGAAGCAAGTCTCCTCCAAATCCGACCAATGATTTAATGGTGATAATAAACAAGGAAGATGCAATTGCTTTTTTCATGGGCAATTTACCTAAAAGGACAAGTGCGGGTATTATTAAAAAGCCACCTCCTGCCCCCACGATTCCGGTGACAATGCCTTCGCCAAGTCCTACCATCGCGAGTGAAAAACCATACACTGGCATTTGTGCTTCATTTTCTTTTTTATTTTTTCCTAGAATCATGGACAATGCGGAAGCCAACATTAATGTTGCAAAAAACAACATGATAAAATCACTCTTACTAATTAGCGTGCCTGGAAAAATAGTAAATTGATCTGGAATAGAATGAAGTATATATTTCCTTGCAATAAAAACACCCAATATAGAAGGTGTCCCAAACAAGATAATTACTTTAAAATCGAGTAGCTTTTGTCTTAACCTTGAAATGACTCCTGCAATACTACTTACGCCTACAATACACAAGGAATAGGTGGTTGATAACAAAGGATTGATATGAAATAAATAAACCAATACTGGTACTGTTAAAATAGAACCACCACTTCCAATTAATCCAAGGGAAATACCAATTAAAATTGAAGCTATATACCCTATCCATTCCATGTGGTAAATTTTTGCAAATATCTCTTTAATGAAGTACAATTTATGTACTATTTGTCACTTACGTAATTTTTTTGTGTGAAAGTGATTTTTGTCACTATATAACTTAATTTTATAACTGAAATTGTGGACTAAATTAAATGATGTAGACATGAAAATAGAACAAATTTATACGGGTTGTTTAGCACAAGGTGCTTATTATATAATGAGTGAAGGGGAAGTGGCCATCATTGATCCATTAAGAGAAGTGGATGCCTACCTACAAAAAGCATTAGCAGACAAGGCGACCATTAAATATGTATTGGAAACACATTTCCATGCCGACTTTGTATCTGGTCATATTGATTTAGCAAAAAAAACAGGCGCAACCATTGTATACGGTCCAAATGCTGCTCCCGCCTTTGATTTTTATAGCGCAAAAGACGGAGAATTCATTGCCATTGGCAAAGTCAAAATAAAAGTGATTCACACACCAGGGCATACCATGGAGAGCACTTGTTATTTACTAATAGATGAAACCGGAAAGGAAGTTGCTTTATTTAGTGGCGATACTTTGTTTATAGGGGATGTGGGTCGTCCTGATTTAGCACAAAAAGTAAAAGCCGAATTAACACAAGAAATATTAGCTGGATATTTATACGATTCATTGCGTAATAAAATTATGCCATTGTCCAATGACATCATTATCTACCCAGCACATGGAGCTGGAAGCGCCTGTGGTAAAAAAATGAGTAAAGAAACGCAGGACACTTTGGGCAGCCAAAAAGCAACCAATTATGCCTTGGCGCCTACCATGACAAAACCTGAATTTATTGAGGCTGTGTTGGATGGTTTGGTTGCTCCCCCAGGCTATTTCCCTTTAAATGTGATGATGAATATTCAGGGGTATGATAGTATTGATACTGTTTTAGCAAGAGGACAACATGCTTTTGCCCCGGATGCATTTGAGGCGGTAGCAAATGAAACAAATGCGTTGATTATAGATACTAGAGACGCCCAAACCTTTGCTAAAGGCTTTATACCTAATTCAATTAATATAGGCATTGATGGCAGTTTTGCACCCTGGGTGGGCGCCATGATACCTGATATTAAACAAGAAATTTTATTAGTAACCGATGAGGGCCGTGAATTAGAAGTGATTACAAGATTGGCAAGAGTAGGATATGATTTTACCATTGGATATTTACAAGCTGGTTTTGAAGCATGGAAAAATGCCGGCAAGGAAACCGATCAAATTATTTCAATTACGGCGAATGAATTAGCAGTTGAATATGAAAAAAAGGCTGACGCAATTATTTTAGATGTACGCAAGGCCTCAGAATTCAAAAGCGAGCATATCAAGGGAGCCATCAATGCGCCACTTGATTTTATCAATAATAGCATGTCGGTTATAGACAAGGAAAAAAAGTATTTAGTGCATTGCGCAGGGGGATATAGATCCATGATTTTCATTTCTATCTTAAAAGCCCGCGGTTACGATAATTTAATCGATGTAAAAGGCGGGTTCAAGGAAATAAAGGAGTCAGGTAAATTTAAGATTACAGAATATCATGTCCCCACTTCATTACTATTATAATTCGTTTTATCTATTACTAGAATAATTAAGCCACTTTTATATTGGAAGTGGCTTTTTTGTAAATATTGCTTAATTTAAGCCTGTTAAATCAATCAAATGAAAAATACCATCCTGTTTTTATTAAGTTGTATAGCAATTTTGACAATTCACCAAGCGAATGCACAAAAAGTACAAACTAAAAAAGTGAAAGGTGTTTTGCAAAATGTAAAAGTAATTAGAGATAAATGGGGGGTGAATCATATTTATGCAACTAATGAAACGGATTTATTTTTTGCTCAAGGATATTGTGCTGCGAAGGATAGACTTTTTCAATTTGAAATTTGGCGAAGACAAGCTACAGGCACCGTTGCTGAAATTTTTGGAGCGCGCGCACTTAAGAGAGATGTAGGAACAAGACTTTTTAAATATAGAGGAGATATGCAAAAAGAATTAAACTACTATCATCCTCGTGGGCAAAAAATAATTCAATCTTATGTTAATGGGGTAAATGCATATATCGATGAAGTGAATAAGGATACTTCATTATTGCCTTATGAATTTCGATTGTTAAAAATCACCCCTAAAAAATGGACAACCGATGTTGTGATATCAAGACATCAAGGATTATTAGGGAATAGCAGCCAGGAATTAAATTTAGGAAAAGCCGTTGCAATAGTAGGAGCTGCCAATGTGAAAGACCTTATGTGGTTTCATCCAAAAGACCCTAATATTCAATTGGATAGTACCATAGATGGGACCTTATTAAACAAGGCTATTTTAGAATTATATAATGCATATAGAACTGAACTTGAGTTTACAAAAAACGACATTACTAACATGGATGAAGAGGATGTACCGATGAGCCCTACTAAACAAATTACAAAAGCAGAACCTTTTTTAAGTGATCAGGAAATGGAGGGTAGTAATAACTGGATTGTGAGTGGGAAAAAATCAGCAAGCGGTTTTCCCATGTTAGCAAATGATCCACATCGCAAAATTGCACTTCCCTCTTTGCGCTATATTGTGCATTTAAATGCACCAGGTTGGAATGTAATTGGTGGTGGAGAGCCCACCATTCCAGGAGTTTCGATAGGACACAATGATTATGGTGCCTGGGGATTAACCATTTACGAAACGGATGGAGAAGATATTTATGTATATAATTTGAATCCTAACGACCACCAACAATATTGGTATAAAGGTGCATGGAAAAACATGCAAATGATTAGTGATACCATTTTAGTAAAAAATGAAAAGCAACACATTGTTCAATTGCCTTATTCGGTGCATGGTCCTGTTATGCATATTGATACTGTAAATCATAAAGCATATTCCATGAAGTGTGCTTGGATGGAACCAGGAGGTGCTCCTTATTTAGCTTCTTTAAGGATTGATCAAGCAACTAATTGGAATAGTTTTAGAGAAGCATGTAGTTATAGTCATATACCTGGTGAAAATATGATATGGGCTGACAAAAAAGGGAATATAGGTTGGCAAGCTGTGGGCATTGTTCCTATTAGAGAAAATTTTAGCGGATATGTTCCTGTTCCTGGTGATGGCAGATTTGAATGGAAGGGATATTTGCCTATAAAAGAACGCCCACATCTATTAAATCCTAAAAAAGGTTTTTTTGTCACTGCTAATAATAATGTGACCCCCAACGATTACAAACATTGGAATGCAGTTGGTTATACCTGGTCCGATGCCTACAGAGCCAATCGTATTGAATCTGAAATAAATAATAAAGAAAAAATTTCGATGCAGGATATGGCTGCTTTGCAGACAGATTATTTTTCTATACCAGCAAGCACTATTATTCCTTTGATAAAAAATATAAATCTATCATCAGAACAGATGAAATATTTTAGGGATGAATATTTAAATACATGGAATTATCAATTAAATAAAGAAAGCGTAGCTGCCGGTTTTTATGTAATGATGGAAAAAGAAATCATTTTTGAAGCCTCTAAATTATTTATACCAGAAAGTATCAAGGGATTAGTGTCGATGCAACTTTCAAAAGTGATAGAACGTTTAGTTTACCCTAATAATTATTTTAACAACAATCCTAAGGAACAGAGAGATCAATTTTTAATTAAGTGTTTTGAACAAGCATTTTCTAAAATGTCAACTAAATTTAAAAATCCAGTCACGGATAAAATTGATTATTCACTTTGGAAATATGGACAAGCCAGCTATAAGCATATTCGTTTTGAACATCCACTGGCGCATTTGATTGACGCGAAAAGTAAACAAAAATTAAACCTTGGGCCTTTACCAAGAGGAGGCAATGGTTATACAGTGGGTTCAACAGGAAGTGCTGAAAATCAATCAAGTGGTGCTAGTTTTAGAGTATTGATGGATACTAAAAATTGGGATCATACACTTATGATTAATACACCTGGTCAATCTGGTGATTATAAAAGCCCATATTATGGCAATTTATTTTCAACTTGGGCAAATGATGCCTATTTTCCAGCCTATTTTTCAAAATCACTTATTGAACAAAATTCAGATACGATTACTATTCTGAAAAAAAACTAATTTATATATTCTAATTAAACGCTTTTAAAATTTATTAATTTATTATTATCATCATGAAGAAAATATTTTTTTTACTATTCATTTTGCCATTAAGCATCCTAGCCCAAAATCCGATTTCTTTTTCACCAGCAGCTTTTAATGATGCAACTAGATTAGAGCGTATAAAAAATGCAATGCCAGTGATTGAAAAAATATACATGGATTTTGCAATGGCAAATCATGTGCCAGGATTTGCATACGGCATTGTCGTGGATGGACAATTAAGCTTCAAGGGGGCGGGAGGATATGCGAATGTTGAAGAAAAAATTCCTGCAACCACGAGTTCCATGTTTCGCATTGCCTCCATGTCAAAAAGTTTTACCTCCTTGGCTATTTTACATTTAAGGGATGCCGGAAAATTACAATTAGATGATCCTGTAGAAATGTATATTCCTGCTTTAAAAGGACAAGGCTTAACAAAGGATGCACCTGCCATTACGATTCGACATTTAATGAGTCATAGTGCAGGTTTCCCAGAGGACAATCCATGGGGCGACCGTCAATTAGCGGATACCGAAAAGGATTTAAATGATTTAATTCAAGGACAATTGTCTTTTTCAAATGCCGCAGGGGTGGAATATGAATACAGTAATTTAGGATTCGCGATGCTAGGGTACATCATACATAAAGTATCGGGCATTACCTATGATGCGTATATTAAACAATATATTTTACAGCCTTTGGGAATGAATGAAACAACCTATGAATTTACTACGATCCCCAAAGAAAAATTTGTTTATGGATATCGTTATATTAACGACAACTGGAGGAAAGAAATACCCCTGCAAGATGGTATCTATGGTGCCATGGGTGGTATGATTACTTCAATTGATATGTTTGGAAAATATATTGCAATGCATGAAGCAGCCTGGCCAGAAAGAAACGATGTAGAGCTATTGCCTGTAAAAAGAAGTTCCCTTCGAGAAATGCATCAGCCAGTTCGATTTATTTCCCTAAATCCAAACAATACATTTCCCAATGGGAAAAAAATGGTTACTGCCAGCGCATACACTTATGGATTAAAATGGATCATTGATGCAGAATATAAAAAATACATTGGGCATAGTGGTGGATTGCCAGGTTTTGGAAGTAATTGGCAGTTTTTGCCAGATTATGGGATTGGGGTAATGTTATTTGCCAATGTGACTTATGCACCTACGACCGCCATCAACACTGCTGTATTGGATACTTTGGTGCGTATGGCTAATTTAAAACCTCGTGAAACCAGTGTTTCTCCCATACTTGCTCAAAGACAAGAGCAGCTTGCTAAAGTGATTGTAAAATGGGAGAAGATGCCGAATATTTTTGCAGAAAATTTCTTTGATGATTATCCTATTGATTTACTCAAAAAACAATCTTCAACCCTATTTGCAGAGATGGGCAAACTGGTAAAAATAAATACCATGATTGCGGAAAACCAGTTAAGGGGGTATTGTATTATTGAATGTGAAAAAGGGAATTTAAGATTATCTTTTACTTTATCACCTGAAAATCCTGCTTTGATTCAAGAATATCATCTTACAAAAGAATAATTGTTTTTATTTTAAGCGCCTCTTCTTTTAAGCATTTCAGCCTGCACTTTTTTCATAAACTCACGATCTAACTTAAGTGCCTCGTTGATTCTTTCATCGTTTTTAAATACCGCCTTTAAATCGGTTTTATATTTTTTCCTTGCGTTTAAAGTAGCTTCTTGCAAGCCAATTTCGTCATTTGCCCTTGACTGCATAATTTCTTTCATTTCTTTTTTATGGGCTTCATAGATTGGCCAAAATTGTACTGCTTCATTCGTGGTCAAGCTTAACTTTTCAGTAAAAAATTGAATCTTATACATTTCAATTTTATCTTTCATTTTACCCATTTCTCTATGTCGCTTTCCCTCTTTAGGACCAAAACCTCTTTGTGCATTTGCAGCAAAACTGCATGCAATAACTGTCAATACCAGTAGCATTCTTTTCATAGTGTTGTTTTGAAAGGATGATTTTAATTTAATTTTTTTCGTTTTTGTTGCTGTCCTTTATGAATGCATTGCTCAATGCTTCAATAGGCAACGCTTCTTTTAATGTGGTATTTTCCCAATCAAGTTCATTTACCCAATCATTGGATACCAGGTAATTGTCAATTTCCTCGCTGGGAATTTCTTCAATGGATATTTTTGCGATTTCATTTTGTTGTTTAGACTGGATGAAAATAAAGGTAGCCGCAATAAAAATGATAAAGGAAGCTGCAATGGCCAATTGTCTAAAACTGCCAATAGAGTATAATTTTGATTTTTTCTTTTGATTTTTTCTTATATCCGCTAATATCTGCGCTGCTTGAGTATCAAAAAATGAATCGCTTCTAGCCTGTTGCTCCTCCTCAAATTGAGCCAAAGACTGCTTGCCAAACAAAGCTTCTACCTGTGCTTTGTCCTCATTTAGGGTAATATCATTGTCTGTTGGTTGCATTGTGTTATTTTGACCTTCTATTGTTATTAAAGTTTAAGCACGCTTTACTATTTCTTCCATTTTTTTTATCGCCTGATGGTAATTGGCCTTCGCGCCGCCAACGGTAGTGCCTGTAATGGAGGCAATTTTTTCATAATTCATTTCCTCAAAATATCGTAACATAAACACAAAGCGTTGCTTTTCAGGTAGTTGTTGAATGGCAGTCTCTAAAGTAATTTGTATTTGACTTGATTTTGGGTGATCAGTACTACTTGCAGCTTGTTCATAGTCAATAAGTTCATCACTTAAATTATGATCACCTGTTTTTTGCTGCTTTTGTAAAAAATTGATTGTTTCATTGTAGGCAATCCTAAAAATCCAGGTAGTGAACTCACTCTCCATTTTAAAACCGTCCAATTTATTCCAAACCTTGATCCAAACCTGCTGGGCGATATCATCGGCATCCATATGGTTGGTGACCATTCTTTTAATTTGATAATATACTTTTTGCTGATGCCGCTTTAATAAAATAGTATAGGGTGCCTCTTTATGGGCGGAGGCCTGAAATTCTATTATTAAAGCTTGGTCTGATTGCATAGTTATAAAATTAGACAATACTTTATAACAAAGGTTTAATACTTTATCTTTAATGCCTATTAATTAACAAACATTTTATGAAATTCATTACTGCCCCCTTTTTGTTGCTGTTTTCTTTTTTAAGCATTGCCAGTTTTGCTCAAGATGCAAACTCAATTATTAATAAATTAGAAACGGAAAGAATTGAAAAGTATTTAAGTTCCGATGCATTGGCAGGAAGAAAAACATTTAGTAAAGAAATTGATCAAGCAGCTGATTTTATTGCCAATGAGTTTAAGCAAACAGGCTTGATGACCTTGCCGAATAGCAAAACATATTTACAAAAATTTACAAGGTTTAGCGCTTCCTTGATTTCCGTTACGGTTACAATAGATGGGATGAGTGTTGCATCCAATAAAATTGTTCCGATCTCTGCTGAAGCAGAACTTACTGTGAATGAAAAAAGTGGATATGAAATTGGCAATATCAATAAAGGGGAGGATATTAGAAAGACCATTGGAAAGTATATGACTGCCAATAAAAATTATATTGTTTTTGTAGACACGAGTTTTTCAGGCATCTTTAGCAGACTCGCTCAATTTAGAAACAATATTACGGAAACGCAAAAGACAGTTATTTTTGTTTTGTCCAGTACTACTCCAACACAATTTACTATTGAAGCAAAAAATAAAATTCAACAGCTTCCACTTGCGAATGTGGTAGGTGTTATTCCAGGAAAAAAATTAGCCAATGAATACGTGATTTTTTCCGCACATTATGATCATTTAGGCATCATTAATTCAAAAGCGAATAGTGCAGATTCCATTTTCAATGGAGCCAATGACGACGCTGCTGGAACGACCGCAATGATTATGCTATCAAAATATTTCAAACAACTCAATAACAATGAGCGCACCTTGGTTTTTGTCGCCTTTACGGCCGAGGAAGTGGGCGGTTTTGGATCCCAATATTTTTCAAAACAATTTGATCCCTTAGCAGTGAAAGCCATGTTTAATTTAGAAATGATTGGCACAGAAAGTAAATGGGGTAAGAATAGTGCTTATATCACTGGCTATGAAAAAACCAATATGGGGGAAATTTTACAAAAGAATTTAGTAGGATCTGTGTTTACGTTTTATCCTGATCCTTATACAGACCAAAATTTATTTTACCGCTCTGATAATGCAACTTTGGCAAGACTAGGTGTTCCGGCACACACCATTTCTACTTCAAAAATGGATAGCGAACCCAATTACCATAAAGCAAGCGACGAGTTTAGTACTTTAGACATGGACAATATGAATGAAATTATTAAAGCAATTGCTTTAAGTTCAAGAACCATTGTTTCCGGAGAAGATACCCCAACCCGGGTGGATATAAAACAGTTAAAATAATAAAGGACTGGAATATATATTTAGTGAAACTGTTATAAATTGTCGTCAAAATACAAAATCAACATCAAATTTTAAAATGATTTTTAAAATTCTAAATATCCCTTATGTATAAAAAATTATTATTGTTTGTTTTTATAAGTATGAGCGCTAGCGTTATGTTAAATGCTCAAACAGCCATTGCCAATGAAAAAGAAATTGAAGCGGTAAAGAGCGTTGTTCAAAATATGTTTAATGCTATGAAAAAGGGCGATACGCTTGCTTTAAAACAATGTTTTAGCAGTACTGCTATTTTTCAAACCATTGTTTCAAAACCATACGAAGTGGTTGTACAAAATGGATCAGTGCAAGATTTTTTGATCAGTGTGGCAAAACAACCAGCGGGTTCCCTTGACGAACGTATTGAATTTGAAACTGTCAAAACCAACAAGGAGCTTGCCATTGTATGGACGCCGTATCAGTTTTATTACAAAGACAAGTATTCACACCGTGGGGTGAACTCTTTTCAACTTGTTCAATTAAAGGAAGGCTGGAAAATTCAATACCTCATAGACACAAGATATAAGTAGCCTATTGCTTTTTTAAATAGGTTTTAAATGCAATGGGCGTGTTGGTCGTAATAAAGGCTATGTCCTGTAACATCAAGGAGTTTAAAACGGCTTCCTCATTTACGGTCCAGCTTCCGAGCATTAGATTATTGAACTTGGCTTCCTTACCAATGCCTTCGTTTTTTAAGTAATGACTATAGTGGTAATTGATGCCATCGAATTTTGCTTTTTTAATTGCATTGATGTCTTTATCGGCTTCCAAGTATAAAACAATTGACTGGGGATCTATTTCCTTGATCCATTCTAAAATTTCAAAACGAAAACTTATAAAAACCAAGTCTTTAGCAATGCCTAATTTCTTGACCATTTGCATGACTTCTGCTGTTGCAATTTTATCTAATGATTTGTCCGTGACCGCCTGCTTAATTTCACAAATATATTTAGTTTTTGAACCTGCAATGTTGCCTTTTTTAAAATAGTCAAGCAAAGTGGGTAAGTCTTCCCCATTGCTTAATTTTTTTTTGTTGAGGTCGGCATAATTCATAAGTTCTATGGTATCTCCATAATAAACAGGGTCATGACAAACCACCAAAACACCATCCTTGGTGCGCCTTACATCAAATTCACTACCATAACATTCGAGCTCAATGGCTTTTTGTAAGGAAGCAATGGAGTTTTCGGGTAAACCATATTCCTGCCACGCGCCTCTATGTGCAATGATTTTGGTGTTATGTTGTGCAATGCCCGTGTTCATGGTGTAAAAACTAAGAATGACTAATATTATTTTATGCATGTTGTTAATTTAGGCTGATTTTTCAAATTCACCTTTGTCTGTATTCTTCCTTACTTTCCCTGCTTCAAATATTTTTCCATTCATAGCAATATACACACCGGGCGGCAATACTTGAGCAAATGCGAGTGCACTTCCTAAATTAAACAACCCATCGCTACTGCCAAATTTGTATGGAACCATGGCACCTGTGAGTACAATTGTTTTTTCGGTACATTTTTCTTTTAAATAATCGGCAGTCAAGGTCATGGTATCGGTACCATGCGTGATTAATATTTTGCTGATGTTCGTATTATTACAAGCGGCGGCAATTAAAGCCCTATCCGCATCCACAAAGTCTAAACTATCCTTCATCATTAAAGTATCAATAGATAAATTAAGTTTACTCCTGCCTAGTTCAAGCATTTCATATAAATGTGTTTCCTTAAAATAAAGGCTACCATTTAATTCATTATACTCCTTGTCAAATGTGCCCCCTGTAATAAAAACCTGTATATCTTTTTCCATAAAATTATTTTAATCTGTAATTGTCTCCAATAAAAGAAAGTCCATCAATAACCCCCATTCTCCAATAGGACCAACTGTGTGTCCCGTCTTTCATTCTAAATTCATGTGGCACTTTCTTATTGGTGAGACTAATATGCAATTGAGCATTTCCAATGGTCAAAAAATCATCGTCGCCGCAATCAATCCAATATTTCACGGCCGACAATTCTTCAGTTGTTTTTTTATCAATAATACTAAATATACTATTTGCATACCAAGTAGGCGTTAAACGTTCTTTACCCTTTAAATTTTTTCCGACAACTCCCGCAAAATAAGCTCCATACATACTTTCAGCCATATTTTCGTAATCATGATTGGTCCATATTGCAGCGCTTAATGGGGCTGCTGCCACAAACAATTGCGGGTATTTAAGTGCATACAGTAAACTGCCGTAACCTCCCATGGACAATCCTGCGATGCCTCTAAATCGTTTTTCACTTTTAACTTTATAGGTTTTTTCAATATGCGGAATGAGTTCTTGAATAAAAAAATCTTCATAATTCATGGATCCATCTGCCGCGTTCATATAAAAGCTTTTAAAGCCATCGGGGGTCACGATAATCATAGGAGGTATGGTCCCCTTTTTGATAGCGGCATCTGCTAAACGGTTAATTTCTCCATATTGTACCCAACCATCGTCGGCATCACCATGGCCATGTAATAAATAAGTTACAGGATATTTTCTTTCATTTTTCTCATAACCCTCCGGTAAGTAAATGGTGTAATGCACTTCCTTTTGTAAGATATTGCTTTTGATTATTTGTTTTGTCAACACTTTACCCTGCGCATTGGCATTGAGCATACAAATGCAAGCGATGAGCATAAAAAAATATTTTCTTTTCATAGACACTTATAGATAATTAAAGTAATTCAAATAAAATGGGTAAACCAATTAAAAAGGATCGTCATTTATTTCTATCCAATATCCATCGGGATCCTGCAGCCAAATTTGATGGACGCCATCTACTCTGGTGGTAATTTTATTTTTATTACCTACTACGTCTTCAAATGGCCATTGGTCCTTTAGTAAATTTTGTACAAACTGCTCAAAATGAGACACTGTAAAACAAGTGTGTTGATTTTTATAGTATTCCCTTTTTGCCAAAGCACCTTCTATTACATGTAACATGGTATGTTCGGCTGTTTTATACCAAATATGTTTTCCATCATGAAAGGGTTCCGCTACGGTATCCAATCCAATTCTTTTGCTATAAAAATTGCCCGATTTAGCAATATCCATTACATAAATGGCGGTATGGTTAATACGTGCTTTGTCCTTGCTGATTTGTGCTTGACTATCCTTTACCATCATCAAGCATACGCTTACCATTAAAAATTTCAATGCCTGTTTCATTGCCATTCCAAGGTACAAAATAATAAGTAAATCCATAAGGTCAGCCAAAGCATTTCAGTATAGAATCCTACTAAAACAATAGACTAATATAAATTTCATTATCTTTGATTTTTAAAATGGCTAAAACAAATTATATGAATCGTTTTTGGATCGTTTTGTTTTTATGTATTGCAACGATGAGGGGTTATGGTCAAAAAAACGAGTATGTCCAATCCATTAATGATTGGCATGTAAAAAGAGCGGCCTATTTAAAACAACCAGACGGATGGTTAAATTTAGAAGGGCTATTTTGGTTTAATAAAGGGGTGAATAGTTTTGGAAGTGATCCTGCGTCAAATGCCTATTATCCTAATTCAACCTTTCCTGCAACACTGGGTTCTTTTATATATGAAGGCGATTCGGTTCGTTGGCAAAATAGTCCAAACAAGGCAATTACCATCAATGGTAAGCGATATAGTGGACAAACGCCTATTACGGTTTTCAATGCTGCAGGAAATGCTGCCTCTATGGATTGGTCGCATTTTAATTGGGTTGTAATAAAAAGAGAAGATAAAATTGGAATACGCTTTAGAAATTATAAAGCGCCACTATTGAAAACATTTAAAGGGTTGGACTACTATCCGGTACAAAGTAAATGGCGCATTAAAGCAAAATTGGAAAAGCCGGCACAGGATTTTATTTTGATTTCAAATGTATTGGGACAGACTACCGCGCAAAAAACGGGTGGAAAATTACATTTTAAAATGGATGGAGTGGAGTATACTTTAGATGCCATTATTGAAGGAGGGAATACCTTATTCGTTGCTTTTGCCGATGCTACTAGTGGGAAACAAACTTACGTATCAGGCAGGTTTATTGACGTTGAAATGCCAGATGCAGCGGGCAATACATTTATTGACTTTAATAAAGCCTATAATCCACCATGTGCCTTTACCGATTTTGCCACCTGCCCATTACCCCCTGCTCAAAATAGACTCTCTATAGCCATACCCGCGGGTGAAAAAAAATATGGACATCATTAATCTGTCCTTTACCTTTGGATTTATATGAGCTTCTCAAATCATAATCCAACAATTGCAATTATCGGACTAGGTTATGTTGGCCTACCGCTTGCTGTTGCATTTGCTGAAAAATATACCGTTGTTGGATTTGATATCCATTCCAAAAGAGTGGATTCATTGATGAATGGGATAGATGATACCTTACAATGCAGTACTACTCAAATTCAACATGCGGATAAATTGGTTTTTACCCATCAGTTGGAGGATATCGCTCATTGTCAAATATTCATTGTGACTGTGCCCACTCCGGTAGATGCAAAAAAGCAACCTAATTTAAATCCGTTATTGACAGCTACTCAAATGCTTGGCGGTATTTTAAAAAAGGGGATATCGTTATTTATGAAAGTACCGTGTATCCTGGTTGTACCGAGGAAGACTGCGTTCCTATTTTAGAAAACATAAGTGGATTAATATACAATACCGATTTTTTTGTTGGCTATTCTCCCGAGCGCATTAATCCGGGTGATACAATGCATACCTTAACCAATATTGTAAAAGTTACTTCAGGCTCCACGAGTGAGGCAGCCGATTATATTGATCATTTATACGGCACTATCATCAAAGCCGGAACACATAAAGCGAGTAGTATAAAAGTGGCAGAAGCTTCAAAGGCAATTGAAAATGCACAGCGGGACATTAATATTTCATTTGTAAATGAATTGGCCTTGATTTTTGATAAGATGCATGTGGATACCTATGAGGTATTGGCTGCCGCCGCCACTAAATGGAATTTTTTACCTTTTAAACCCGGTTTGGTAGGCGGGCATTGCATTGGGGTAGATCCTTATTATCTGGCCCATAAAGCTACTCAGCTCGGACATACGCCACAGGTGATTTTGTCGGGACGTAATGTAAATGATGCCATGAGTGGATTTATTGCCAATAAATTAATTCGTTTACTTACGCAATTCAATAAACCAGTAAAAGCTGCGAAAGTGTTATTGCTCGGGGTAACGTTTAAAGAAAATTGTCCAGACATTAGAAATTCAAAAGTGTTTGATATTTATCATTTCTTAAAAGGGCAGGAAATGGATGTTGCAGTTTTTGACCCTTTTGCGGATGCCCTCGAAGTTAAAGAACAACACGGCATTGAATTAGTCACTTCATTGGAAAAATATGACGCAATTGTGATTACAGTAGCACATGATTTTTTTACTTCCTTAGATTATGCTAATTTAAAAAAGGAAGCGGACGCCATTATTTTTGATACCAAGGCTATTTTAGATAAAAAAATAGTTACAGCTAGGCTGTAACTATTTAATAAGTACTTTATTTTAATGGAGCAGTTTGCTATTGCGGATGGTAAATTTTTTCTGCTTTTTTAATGACTTCATTTTTGTCCAAGGTCATCGGTTTTAAGGTTTGACTTTGATACATGGCTCTTTGGTCAGCGAAATGGGGGCTTTCTTTATGCATACTTGCTCCAAATGTATTGATGGATTCAATATGCGGCAAGCTACCGTCTTTCGGAAATTTCACAATGTTAATATAGGCATCCCCACTATTCATTTTTCTAGTACCATTCTTATAGGGTTCGCTCATTACTGCTGCCAATACATCCGGCATGCCTCCCTGTGGCCAACTTTCGTCCCCCCTTACTAATTTTTGTAAATCACCTAAAACGATATCAGTGCGTCCAAAATGTTTTTTAAGGTAATCGTCAATTTTTTGATAAACAGTAATTGCTTCTTGTAGGGTGAGGTGGTCATTTTTTCTTCCTTCCATTATTTGTGGAACTAAGTAATAAGCGATATTATAAATGGCAGCTCCCTTACTATCTGCTACTGCAGCATGATCCCAATTTTTTAAAGTAGTGATAATTGGAGCCAATGCAGGATAATTGTTTTCATTCACTAGGAACATACTATCTGCATTGTATCCATAAGGGAATAAAATTTTTGAGGGTAGGTTTCTATCAAACTTAATACGTTTTAAATCCTCATAACTAATTTTTGCAAGAGGATCAATTAAATCTTTTGCACGACGGCTTCTGTTGTTATGATAGGTTTCGTATCCATCATTGACATCATAATTTTTTGGATTTAAATTATACTGCTCATCGGTTGCTAAAAAAGGAGAGTGGTTGGTGTTAAATAAATAACCGCTCGCAGGATTAAGTTGTTGAGGTAATTCGCTTAAGGATTTAAATTGAGTCCATAAGGTAGCCATGGTGTTGCCCGGCACGGTGCTATTCCAATGATAGGCGGTGTCTGGATTACGGTAAGGCATTTTTCCATTAGAAATATAAAATATCGTATCCTTATTATCGGCATACATAATATTAAACATGGGTAAATGATTTTGTTCCAATGCTTTTTTAAAGCTGGTGAAATTCGTTGCTCTATTCATTCCGTACCATTGTTGTAAAGCGCCAGCATCCATTAAGGAAGGCAATCTCATTGAAAAATATTCACCTTTTGGCGTTGCAACGGTAGGTCCATAAATAGAATTGTACACTTTTTTATAAATTGGGAAAGGAAGGCCTTTAATATTTAATTTAACTTTTCGCTTTTCTAATTTTAACCAATTTCCGTCCACCTGGTATTCACCTGGGTGTGCTTTGTCGGTTTGCAATTGAAATACGTCAATTTTATCTTGAAAATTTACTGTATGTGCCCAAGCAAAATTGGGTGTAACGCCATGAAAAATTAATGGGGCACCTGGAAACAGTCCTCCTAATATATTCCAACCCTCTTCGCTTTGTACATGTGCTTCATAAAAAGCGGTAGCACCTTCAATGGGTTGATGTGCATTAATCACCAACATATTTTCACCTGTCGTTGATTTACTTGAATGAATTGCAAATGCGTTGCTTCCCTCTCCGGTAAATCCAGCTAAAGAAGGGATACTTCCATTTAAAATTTTTGGCAATGTTTTATCGACCCCACAAAAAACGGCTACTGAAAATACGGTAGCGGATAAATATTCTTCAATCGTAATCGGAAATACATTTTTGTTAAGCACTTCATTTGGATTTGCTTTTGCATAGGCTTCCAGTCCCATTAAATAACCCTTTACCAATGCAATGAACTTGGGATCCATTTGTCCAATTTGCGCTTGAACAGTCGCTTTTGTATTTAATAAACCTACTACAAAATCAACGGGAGCCCCTTTTTTCCCTAAATAAGTGGATAGCTTTCCTTTACCAGTTAGTATTAAAGTTTGTATGGTTTTGAAATCATCTTCGGAATGTGCCCAGGCAACACCGTAAGCGACTTCAGGATCGGTAGGTGCAAAAATATGGGGCACCCCAAAAGAATCTCTTGCGATGGTAATTTTATTTACATCAATTGTTGGGTTGCTGCTTATTTGACTTTGAGCAGGTTGAACGTTCAAAAACACCAAAAGCAGGCATCCTATTTTTAGAGCAAGTTTATACATAATGTATTTTTATAATTGAGAATTGTAATTTATGGATTATAGTTAAGTTTGCATAATAATTATCTAAATCAAATAACAATGATAGAGTCTATAAGGTTTGGTTCAAAGAAAGCACTAATTGACATTGATGAAACCATCTGTTTTTATACAAACAAAAGAGTATATGAATTAGCAGAACCTAACTTTGACAATATTGCTAAAATAAATAAGTTATATGAGGAGGGTTGGCATATCACTTATTGGACGGGTAGGGGTGAAAGTTCGAAGCGGGACTTAAAGGAGTTGACTTTATCCCAATTAAATAAGTGGGGATGTAAGTTCAATGATTTAATTACAGGTTACTGTCCCAATGGAGGTCCAACCAAACCCAATTTTGATTTAGTGATTGATGATAAGGCCAAGCGCATCGAAGAGTTATAAAACTATTCTACGATCTAGCTTTACCTGTTATCAATTTTCTACAATGGAGCGATTGACAGCTACATTCAAAAGGCTCCATGGTATCGTCTAAAAATTGCGCATAATCCAAGGTAAGCTCCTCTCCTTTTTTAATGGCCCTATTCGTGTATACGTTGAGTCCTTCGTATGTACAATTGGCATCACAGTGGTGATTTTGAGGAGACCACTCTTCAGGTTCTAGGGCCCATAAAATATATACATTGTTACCAATTGGGTAAGCATATCTTCTGAAATAATTTTTTTCTCTTTCATCCCAATTTTCATCTACGTATTTTTTTGTGACAATACGCTGTGCTCTTTCTTCTCCTTTAAACAATAGGGTCCCTTTAGGCAAATCAAATTTGGCATACATCCCATAACCCGCAATGGCATTGCCTTTAATAATATATTTTTTTTGTTTCCGATTAAATCTTGCCATGCCTTCAATGATAATACGCTCAAGAAAACCTCGTTGGCCAGCACCATCGTGTTGTAAAATATAATCGGCAGATCCCTCGTAGCCAGCAGCATAAAAAACAGAACAAGTAAAATTGATTTCTAAAAAAAATATTTCTCCCTTGTCATTCATTCTAAAATCCATTCTTCCATAGCCTACTCCGTTAAAGGACATGAATATTTGTTCGGCAATGTCTTCTAGCTTTTTGGCAAGCACATTGTCGGTTACTGGTACATTGGCGTTTGGATGTAATTCAGAAGTTTTTAATGCGTAGGTTTTAAATGCAAAACCCGCAGGAAATAGATATTCAACCGGGGTAAACCTGGTACAGGTTTTTCCATCCGCATGGGCACAAACCAATACCGTAAACTCTCGTCCCTCAATATATTCTTCCACCAAGGCAGCCCCAAACTCCTCTAGGATTGCAGTTACTTTTGAGTGTAAATCAGTTAGGTTATTTACCTTGCTAGCTTCATCCACGCCCAAACTATCCCCCGCTTTTGCGGGCTTTACAAATAGCGGGAATACTAAATTTCCGGGTAATTGATTTAATGCATCTTTACTTTCAATAAGGATATGTGCTGGTGTTTTAACGTCCTCGCAAAATGCAAGGTATTTCATGATTGTTTTAGCAGGGTCGTATAAGTTTGCGCTGGGTCCTGTATAAGGAAGCTCTAATAAATCTAAACTTGTAATTACGTCAATAGAGGGTACTTTCCATTCTAAATATCCTTCGCAAAGGTTAATATAAATGTCATAGTTGTTTTCTTTTAATTTTTTTAGTTGTTGGTAAGTGGTAAGCTTATTTAAAAAAACATGATCAATATGCGCTTCGGGCATAATGACACTCAAATCCCTTTTAGGATCATAATACTGATAATCTACTCCCGAAGTTGAGTAGTCGGGTTGCAGTACGCATACTTTTAAATTTTTAAAAGTGGCAGCATTTCCAAGGATGGGCAGGGGGTGCATAATGGTATTTATTTTCTTCTTCGAGCAAATGCATCATTAATAATGTAGATGACCAATTGAGTAAAGCTTTGGTTGGCGTATCTCAAAATAGCGCCGATCGAAGTAAAGTTCTCATCCTTACTAATGCCACACTGTGCATTTACTTCTAACACATAGGGTGTCCCTGTTTGCGCATCTACCCTTACATCCACTCTGGTGTAGCCCGTTCCTTTTACTGCAACATACGCATCCCATGCTATTTTTTGAAGTTCTATTTGTTGCTCATTTGGATGCATGGCATATTCATAAAAATTTTCCTCCTGGGGCATCGGGGACTCTTCTTCATAAATTTCCCATAGTCGATCAAAGGACAAGAATTTTTCTTTTGCAGGTAAGGAGGAATGAAAAACGCGTTCTACGGGCGGAAATATTTTAGCTGTTTCGGGTTGATGATGACTGCCCACAATCATGATGGTATATTCGGGCCCATCAATAAAGGATTCGGCTATAATCCCTTGCCCTGCTAGATCCCATCCTCTATAGCCTTCAAACATTTTTTGTACTTGTGTCATTAATGTTTCCTCAGTTTCTACTACATTTTTCACACCCACGCCTAAGCTGCCACCTGATACGGCTGGCTTTACAATAATTGGAGCACCTAAATTGGTTAATAATGCTTTGGGATTAATTTGTTCCGTCATGATCGCTTCCCAATTAGGCGTACTAATTTTAGCATTATCAAATGCTTGCTTCATTGGAATTTTAGAAGTAGTAATGTCATAAAAAAAAGCATCCGCACCGGTGTACACTATATTTTTTTTATTGAGTGCTTCTATTACAGAAATTCCAGGCGCGCCGTTTATTTCATCTCCATCACATAGGTTGAGTACTACAGGAAAAAACTTCCCCTTTTTTTGCTCACTATCAATTTCATGAACAATCTGTTGGTAATTGTTTAAAGTTACGGGCTGCCATTTCCAAGGAATATCAATTTCAGAAAATACTTGAGTATACTCTTCAATACTTTGACTAAAGTCGTAGTAGTAAGCCAAATTTGGATCCGGATTATTTAGTGCTGGTGCCAGTACCCACACTTTTAAATGTCCAACAGGGACAAAGGGGTAAAATAAATTTCGTAGTGCTGTCAACGCTTTCGTCAAAGGGGTTAGTAATAGATAGTCTGAAGTTATAAAAAGATATTACAATCACCATTTATTTAGCACATTATTTAGGTAGGATGGTAGTGCTATGCAAATAGTTGCTATCAACCCTATTTAGGACAAAGTAGATAGGGGCAATTGCAATGTACCAATTTGCCATTCAAACAGTATAGTGTACTGTATATCAATTTATTACAAATTATTGCTTTGTTTTAATTCATTAAAATTCCTTTATGACCAGTCAAGTAATTATTTGTGATCAACAACCAGTGTATGCCTTGGGCAGTGCCATGTTAATTAACAAACATGCTGAAAGTTGGTCCGCGCTCATTATTGATAAGTTAAGTTTATTGAGTGACATCATGGTCAATGATATGCCTAGGATTTTGGTCATTGAAAGTGCAATGTTCAATGGCTTTCAGGTCAAAGACAAAAGCTGGGTGGATTTATTAAAAAATAAAATACCTATTATGGTTGTGTTGAATGAGTTTGATGATTTTTTACTTTTCCAACTCATTGACAATGGTTTTTCGGTAATCGTTTCTCGAAATGTAAGTAAAGAAGAGTGGCTAAAAGGAATAGAAATGGCAAGAAAAGAGAAAGTTTTTTTCAGCAATGATATTGCCATTAAGGTGGAGGCACTTGCCAATAACATGGACCGTTTACAAATCGTAGACAAAGTATATCAATTATCAACGTATGATAAATACATATTAATCAGGATTTGTCAAGAAGCCCCTAGTAAATTAATTGCCTTTGAATTGGGGCATAGTAAAAGAACAGTAGAGGGACACCGTACCAAAATGATGCAATTATTTGATGTTAAAAATGCAGCAGGGCTTGTTAAAATTGCATGCATTTCAAAATTATATGAAAACTACCTTTCGAATCCAGGTTTGTATGATGTTACTTTATGTGCTAAAACATCCTCTTTGTAAAAGTGAATGGATTTAAATTTCCCGTCAACATACATTTGAGCCTGATTGGTAAAATGTTGGTTATTTGCCCATCTGCTTTGGCCACCTGTGATAATGGTTTTAGCGGTTACCTTTTTGCCAAAGCTAACTGCGGCGACAAAACTATTTCCAGAGTAGCCGTATCTTTTTAAGGTGCTTGTTTTATTTGGACCTGACATGATTTTACTTTCAAATGCGGGTAATTGTCCAAATTTACTGGAGGTTTGTGCCACTGCAATACTATTGGCTTTGTCATTAAAATAGTCCCCTGGATTGACTCTTTGGTATCTATTGATCGTACCCCAAGGAATTTCCCATTGACCATATTTAGTTTCTAAATTCGTTAACACCTTTTGTAAACAGGTTAATTTGAAATTGATTGGATACTTATTGATCGACGTATATCTTTCTGCAATTTTAGTACCCTCCTCCTCTGTGCTTGGTTTAAATGGAAAAGGACCCGCAGGATTATTGATTTCGGTCATCCACATAATGGCAATGGTTTGTGCAATTGAATTGGTGTCCGCATCATGATTCCATTTTTCTAAATAGCCAATTGCTTTTTCTAAAGCGGGGGTCATTAAATTTTCACCACCGATTACATTGCTCGAATCCTTTTGTATTTTTCTTGCATCTGCAATAAAAGTTGGAAGTACAATATCAAATGCAGTTAAATGTTTATTGTAACCTAATTGAATGAGTTCATCTAAATTAATTTTGTCAATACCTTCTAATAAACGAACTGCATTCAATCCTCTTGGATTTTCACCATCTGGTGCCATATAGCTTGGATAATTTTCCTGCTTCGGACTATTTTTTCCTGCCACTGTAAATGGAGTGGCATTGCAGTTTTGCAACCATCCATTGACTGGATTGATACTTTGAACAATTTCATTTAAAGCATGCACACCAGTCCAATCCGTGCCTTTAATACTTCCATCCACCGGCCTGGTATAATCAAAGCTTGGATCATTTCTTTTAGGCATGTAATTGCCATGCCAATAACCAATATTTCCTTGAGCGTCGGCATACACGGTATTGTTGCTATTGTTGGCAAGTAAATTTAAAGCAGTGGTGTACTCTGCAATGTTTTTTGATTTTGTCCTATTCCAACATTCAAGTAAAGCGTTTAAGGAACGATTGTTTTCATGTAAACTTAACCATTTATCCCCCTTGCTCCCCATGATGGGTCCATGATGTGTTTTATATGTAGTAAACATTTTTGATTTCAAAACGCCTTGATCATAATATTTAATTTCAATATCGCGTGTACCAATGGGTAATTGCTTTTGATCGTACTCATAATTGAAACCATCATTGGTTTTTGCTATTTTTTCTTCATAAACATCGGCCACATCAGCATAGCTGCTGGTATGCATCCACCCGCAATTTTCGTTAAATCCCTGGTATATAAACATCTGCCCCCAAGTAACTGCTCCATATACGTTTAATCCTTCTTCACTTACCATATGCATTTCTGATCTAAAATAAAAAGGGACATGTGGGTTAATAAACAACATGGCATTGCCTGATTTGCTATGCATGGGTGCAATGGCAAAACCATTTGAGCCCTTTAATGTTTTTTCTTCCATATCAAAACGAGCCAATAGGCTGATGTTATTTTTCGCTGCCGCTCCCTTGGTCTGTCCGTAAAACGAAGCAACATCCGCTTCCTCTATTCCTCCTGTTCTTGTTGGGGAAACACTGCCATCCGTCCACATTAAATGATACCATGGTTTAAATTGGGTGATTACTTCGGGGTGTACATTGGGATGTTTCGATAAATAATAATTGATGCCATCGGCGTGCGCCTGTAATAATTGCTGAAACCATACTGGACTGTTATTGTAGTCATTGATTGCATCTACACTGTCTTGTATTAGTTTCATCATTAAATCGGCATAAATTTTCTCTTCATTTTTTGATAGAGAAATATCATTTTCTTTAAGCTCTTGCAATCGGCCGAGCATTTCTAAATAATTTTTTTCAATTTGAGGAAAGTTCTCTTCACATTGAGCATACATTAATCCAAACACTGCGTCTGCATCTGTTTTTCCGTAAATATGCGGTATGCCCCACTCGTCTCTAATAATGGTAGTTTGAGCAACATGTTGCTTCCATCTTTGCTGCTCCTTTGCAATAATGTCGCTTTTACTTTTTGGTTTAAAATTAATTTGAGCTTGGCTCACATGGGTAGTGGTAATGAACAACCAAAATGCAAAAAAACGAATTATGTATTTCATACAAACAATTTGAGATGAGTTCTTAAAGTTAGGGAAAATAAAAAAGCACAATCATAATGACTGTGCTTTTTTATAAAGCGTGCCCAGTGAATGGAGCAATTACTTTGAAGGATGTAAATTTTAATCTTTTACATTGGTATTTTTTACCGGCTTACTATCCAACCATTCTGATCGGTCCAATACTTTTTTACCAGTCACTGTTTCATTTAAATTGTCGCCATTGTATAAACGACCGTTTTTCATTACCAATTGAATGGAGTTGGTATTGTGAATATCCGTTAATGGATCCTTGTTTAAAATGATTAAGTCGGCTAGCTTACCGGTTTCAATACTACCCAAATCCTTGTCCAGGCCAAGTCCAGCAGCACCAAAGATGGTAGCTGCTTTTAGTGCATCATGGTTGCGCATACCCCCGCTTTGCATAGACCAAAGCTCCCAATGATAGCCTAAACCTTGTAATTGACCATGGCTACCAATACCCGCTAATCCACCTGCTTCCACTAGGTTTTTCATACTAAGCGCATGTTTTTGAAACACATGCTCTTCAGGTAAAAACCAGGTAGCACGTCTACGTGATTTAGAAGCAAGCTCTTCATAAGGAGTAAAGAATTGCATTTTTTGATCACTATAGGGATTGGCTGTTTCATAAAAATAGTTTTCAGCCCATGGTCCACCATAAGAAACCAACAAGGTAGGTGTAACCGTCATTTTTGATTTTGCAATGGTATTAATCACATCATTGTACAAAGGATAAATTGGAATGGAATGTTCATGACCAGGATAGCCGTCTAATAAATTAGTCATATTCAATTTAAAATCAAGCCCACCTTCCGTGGTTGGCATGAGTTGTTGATTTTTGGCTGCCTGAATGACCCATTGTCTTTGTTTTCTATTCCCTACTAAATACATTTTAATGTACTTGGTATTAAAATATTTAGAATACTGAGACAATACCGATTCTGCTTGAGCTGAATCCTTCAAATTATAGGACCAGTAGCCAACACCAGGACCGGTGGAATAAATTCTTGGCCCCACCATGGAACCTGCTTCTACCATATCGCTATAGGTAAGTACATCGGTAGTGGCTGTTTGTGGGTCACGCGTAGTCGTAACGCCATAAGCCAAGTTGGCTGCATACACCCATGCTTGATTTTTATGGATGCCCCAACTAGGCCACATGTGTGCGTGGGTATCAACAAAACCAGGAATAATGGTTTTACCTGAAACATCTACCACCGAAGTGTTTGCATCGGTTTTTAGGGTGCCTGATTTTCCGATTCCTTTTATACGGTTGTTTACAATGTACACATCCCCTCCTTCAATCACTTCATCCCCATTCATGGTGATGATTTTGGCATTTTTAAGCAGGACTGAACCCGTTGGAATGTCTTTATCATAATATACATTTACCCATTGTTCGCTTGCTTTAAACTTGGGGCTTTCTTTTTTGTCTACTTTTTTTGCTAGGTTGTCTTTGTTGGTGGAGTCCTTTTTAGTAGTATCATTTTTAGCCAAATCCTTGGCTAAGTCTTCCACTTTTTTTGCCATAGCTACACTATCATCAAAGGCATAACTCTTATCAACATCATAGGTAAAATGTGCTGCACCTAAGCTCCAGTGTATTACTATGCCATTTGCCTCCCAACTGGGGCACTCACCACCCACTTTGGTCA
>CANKWR010000005.1 GCA_947487525.1 Bacteroidota bacterium | reverse complement strand
CCCTATAACTGATCACTAAGGCAAATTTTCCAAACATCCAGCTTACCTGAATATTTTTACGACCGCAATGTCCTAAATCGCTATACAAAGCCTCGGCTCCAGTGGTACATAAAAACACAGCACCCAATAACCAAAAACCTTTAGGGTAGTTTAATAATAAATCAAGTCCATAATAAGGGTTCAATGATTTAAGAATAGAGATATTACCAACTACCTGAATCAATCCTAAAATTGAAATCATGGAGAACCATATCAACATAATAGGTCCAAATGCAAATCCAATAATTTTTGTACCAAAACGTTGAAAGAAAAAAAGTAAAGAGATAATGGCAAGTACAATACCTACTGTTAAGTTATTGCCAGGTACAATAATTTTTTCCAAACCTTTAATACCCGCTAATCCTTCAATAGCTGAAGACACAGATACGGGTGGCGTAATCATACCATCGGCTAAAAGCATAGCTGCGCCAATGATTGCAGGAATATAAATCCATTTTACATAACGACGAATTAACGCAAATAATGAAAATATGCCTCCCTCCCCTCGATTGTCTGCTCTTAATGTCAAAAACACATACTTAAAAGTCGTTTGCAAAGTAAGGGTCCAGAATACACAGGATATTGCTCCGTAGATTAATTGTTCTGTAATGACTTTGTGGTTAATAATGGTACTAAACACATACAAAGGAGAGGTTCCGATATCTCCATATATAATTCCTAATGTAACGATTAAACCTGCTACGGAAAGTTTGTGGTTATGCCCACTTGTGGTATGTGCCATGAAGATTTTGAATTGGAGAACAAAGTTTATAAAAATTATATAAACAAAGTGTTTTAAGTGGCAAGTATTTTATAATTATTTTAAAGCGCAACTAAACCACCCTTATTTCCCCAATACTAAGGATTGTAAGTTCCAAAAAGTGCCTCCACCGCCTTGAATCGATAATCAAATATGCCTTGGAGCTGTTTTTTGACCATGATCCATTGAGCGATATCTCCTAAAAATCCCATTGGTATTTTATAATGAACGATGTCCTCCATGCAAACGCCTCCTGGAATGGCCTTGAAATGATGTTGATGGTGCCATAGGCTATAAGGTCCAAAACGTTGTTCATCTACAAAATATTTACCCTCTTGCACATGGGTAATTTCGGTCATCCAGTACATGGGGATGCCTAATAAAGGACTTACGGTGTACTCTATAATTTGTCCTGGGTACATTTTTTCACCGTGGTGCTTACTAATAATGTTAAACCCCATATGCTGCGGCGTGATTTTAGCTAGGTTGGCTGGACTACTAAAAAAGTCCCAGGCCTGGTCTAAACCAATGGGTAAATTTTGGACGGTGTGCAAGCTGTATACTTTTGACATGCTATATTAACAAGAATGGACCTTAATTGTTGCAAAGATTACAAGGAAAGCCATTAATTTTATCAAATGATAAGTAAGGCGGAACAAGCAAAAGCATTTGAAGCAGTGTATGCAGGTTTAAACGAGCAACAAAAAATTGCAGTGGATACCATTGAAGGACCTGTAATGGTAATCGCCGGTCCGGGTACCGGAAAAACGCAGATATTGGGAGCGAGAATTGGCCGGATTTTGCTTGAAACCGATACAGCTCCTGAAAACATCCTTTGCTTAACCTATACCGATGCTGGTGCCATTGCCATGCGCAAACGTTTAGTAAGTTTTATCGGTACCAGTGCTTACAAAGTAAATATTGCCACTTTCCATTCCTTTTGCAATGATATCATCCAAGACAATTTATCCTTATTTGACAAAACCAGTTTAGATCCAATTTCAGAATTGGAAAAAATAGAATTGTTGAAGAAACTTATTGACGGGTTTGATAAAAACAATCCTTTAAAAAGATATCGAGGTGATATCTATTACGAAATGGGCAACTTAGAAAAACTATTTAGCACCATCAAAAAAGAAGGTTGGACACCAGCATACCTTATTGAAAAAGTAGATGACTATATTAAGGACATTCCTTTTAGAAAAGAATTTCAATACCTAAAAAAATACAAGCAATTTGAAGCGGGCGACTTAAAGCAGGGATTAGTAGATGTAGCCGTGGAGAAAATGGAAAAACTAAAAGCAGCCATTGCGCGCTTTTCTATTTATCAGAAAATGATGAAGGATCATAATAGATATGACTTCGAAGACATGATTAACTGGGTGATAAATGCATTTAAAGAAAATAAAAATTTATTAGCGCAATACCAAGAACGATTCTTATACATACTGGTGGACGAGTTTCAAGACACCAGTGGTACGCAAAACGAATTGGTGCAACTACTCGTAAATTATTGGGATCAACCCAACTTGTTTGTGGTAGGCGATGACGACCAAAGTATTTTTAGATTTCAAGGTGCCAACGTTGAAAATATGTTGCATTTTCAAAATCAATATGCACAGGATATTTTAACCATTGTCTTGGAAAATAATTATCGGTCAACACAACCCATATTGGATGCATCTACTATTGTGATTAACAATAACCAAGAAAGATTAGTCAATAAAATAAATGGTTTAGAGAAAAAGTTGATTGCTTCGCATCCTGACAACCAAAATAATTCCGTAAAACCTTCCGTGGTTGCCTATCAAGTTCCTTCCGATGAAATGATTGACATCACGGAACAAATTGTTCAACTTACGCAAAAGGGCATTGAACCTCACCAAATAGCTGTACTATATAAGGAACATAAATACGGTGAAGAGATCGCCCACTTTTTACAACAAAAAAACATTCCAGTTTATACGAGACGCACTGCCAATTTATTGGACCAGGTATTGGTAAAGCAAATAAATACTATACTCGATTACCTGGTTTGTGAGTTAGACCAACCTTACGAAGGCGCGAACCTATTATTTGAAATATTGCATTTTAAATGGTGGAATATTTCTCCAATAACCATTGCCAAAATCACTTTTGAAGCCAATCATTTGAAATATGGGGCACCAGAAAATTCCTTTAGAAAAGTACTGGTGGATAAAACACAACAAGTTCAAGGTGCTTTGTTTCAAGAAGGGGGACTTCCTGAACTAGCCAAAGCGGTACAAGTTTTGGAATCCTTAATTAGTGAAGTCCCAAATGTTACTTTATTAAATTTAGTAGAACAGGTATTGCAAAAAACGGGCATCATACAAGCAATATTGCAATCCAGCGACAAAGGCTTTGAGCTAGAAGTCATTACCCAGTTTTTTGATTTTATCAAGGAGGAGACGCACCGCAATCCAAGTTTACAATTAAAGGACTTAATGGAAAGATTGTCCTTGATGCAAAAGGAAGGAATTCGGTTGCCACTCCCGATTACCACAGGAGGGGTGTCCGGGGTGAATTTATTAACCACGCATGGCAGCAAAGGTCTAGAATTTGAATATGTATTTGTAGCAGGAACCAATGCGCATTATTGGGAAAAGAAAAGGGCATCAAATAATACAGGTTATACCCTGCCGGATACCGTATTAAGTAGTTTAGAAAATGCCAATGATAAGGAAGAATTAAGAAGATTGTTTTATGTCGCCCTTACGCGTGCTAAAAAAGAAATCCAAATTTCATACTCCTTAAACAAGGTAGACGGGAAAGTGGCTGAACCAAGTCAATTTATCATTGAACTTACCGAAGGAAATGAAAAATATATTGTAGAAAAACAATTAGAGGAGCACACAAAATTACAATACAAATTACTGCATATTCAAAGTACCATTCAACCTCAAATAAAACAATTAGAGGATGATTTTATTGGACCGAAATTGGAGCAGTTTACCATGAATGTAACTGCCTTAAACAATTACTTAAAATGTCCATTGCATTTTTACTACAATAGTTTAATACGCGTGCCTTCAGGAAAATCGGAAGCAACTACATTTGGCTCAGCTGTTCATGACGCCTTGAATAAGCTATTCAAAAAAATGCAGGATAGAGGGAATGTATTTCCAGATCAACAAGAATTGGTTCAAGACTTCAACTATTATATGGCAAGGCATAGAGAAGCCTTTACCCAAACTGAATTTAACCGAAGAAAAGAACAGGGAGAAATAGTCTTAACCAAATACTATGATCAGTATGTGCAGGAGTGGAATAAAGTCGTGACTACTGAATATAGAATTAGCAATGTGGTATTAAACGGTATTCCATTAAAAGGAGCAATAGATAAAATAGAGTTCAATGGCAAGCAGGTAGTGGTGATTGATTATAAAACAGGGAGTGTCGAAAATGCAAAAGAAAAATTAGTGGCTCCGAATGATAAACTCCCTAATGGAGGAGACTATTGGAGACAGGCTGTGTTTTATAAAATATTATTAAAACATCATCCAAAACAATGGGACGTAACGAGTGCCGAGTTTGATTTTGTGGAGCCCAACAAAAAGAAACAGTTTGAGAAAACTTCGATAAGCATCAGTGATGCCGATATCACCACAGTAACACAACAAATCAATACTGTTTGGCAAAAAATTCAAGAAAAAGACTTTTACACAGGATGCGGCAAGCCTGAATGTCACTGGTGTAATTTTGTAAAAAACAATGAACTGACGGTTGCTTTACATGAAATCCCCAGCGGGGATTTGGAAGAATCTGACTAAGTTTGCATTTATGATGAAAAGAACCGTTTTTATCCCCTTTTTATTAAAAACCCTAATGGCATTATACCTAGTACAATCCTTGGTGTCTTGTGCCAATATTGTACCTCCAAGTGGTGGTCCAAGAGACAGTATTCCCCCCTACCGAGTTTGGGCAAAACCCAAGGATTCAGCAATCAATGAGCAGCCAAAGGAAATACTGGTCATGTTCAACGAATATATTACTACCACCAGCCTTCAAGAAAATGTAGTGGTTTCACCCTCTATGAAAACCAACCCCTTGATTGAATCTAATTTAAGAACAATAAGGATTCGCATCAAAGACAGTTTAGCGCCCAATACCACTTACAGTATTCAATTTGGCAATTCCATCAAAGACGTCAATGAAGGCAATGTAGCGCAAAACTATACTTATGTATTTAGCACAGGCAACTATATTGATAGTGGAAGAATTCAAGGGAATGTGCGCTTGGCAGAGTCCGGTAAAATTGACAGTACCTTAATTGTTGTTTTGCAACCTATCAACAATGACACAGCTATCTTTAAAAACAAGCCATTGTATTATGCTAAATTAAATGGAAAAGGAAATTTCGGATTTGATTTTTTACCATTTTCGCAATTCAATGTGTTTGTGTTGCCCAACGATTACACCAAAAAATATGATGATAGTACTAAATTATTTGCTTTTTTAAATGCGCCTGTAATGGCTGCAAGAACAAAAGACTCCTTAAAACTATATGCATTTCAGTCTTATCTAAAAGGAGAAAAGAAAAAAACAAATAATAGTAAACAACAAAAGAAAAACGCGGCCATATTTAAATATACCAAAAGCTTAGAAGGCAAGGAACAGGATTTATTAACCACCCTATCCTTGAATTTTGAAGCCCCCGTAAACTTAAACGATAGTTTCCCCATTGTATTAGCAGACACGTTAAATAAACCATTAAAGGATTTTTCGGTGAAGGTAGACAGTGCTAATTCCAACAAAATTATGGTCCAATACAATTGGATACCTAGTGCAAACTATCATTTAATCCTTCCGCAAAATTCGATCAAAGATACCAATAATAACTTTTTGATTAAATCTGATACCATAGCGTTCATTGCCAAATCAAAAGCAGCCTATGGATCCTGTGTTGTAAGAATTAGCAATATAGCGCAATTCACAAACCCTGTATTATTGCTAACGCAGGACGATAAAGTGAAATTCAGTTTCCCTTTAACCCAGTCTAATTTTACCATTAAACTATTGCCTCCTGGTGATTATCAAATTAAAATATTAGAAGACAAAAACAAAAATGGTAAATGGGATACAGGTCAGTATGGATTTGGTAAAGGAAAAATGCAACCCGAAATCATTTGGATACAATCTACTAAATTAAATATCAGGGCCGATTGGGAGAACGATTTGAATTTTTCCATTAATAATTAATCTTAAGCAGTTTCATTATGCAACTACCTTCCTCCTTACTTGAAAATGCAGTAGCTGAATTTGCTAAACTACCTGGCATTGGGAAGAAAACAGCTTTAAGATTAGTATTGCATTTATTAAAACAAGACAAGGGCGCAACTACCCTGTTTGGGGAAACGCTCCAAAAAATGCGCAATGAAATACAGTTTTGTCAAAAGTGTTACAATATCAGTGACGGAGCCATTTGTTCCATATGCGCCAATTCAGCCAGACAAAAAGATACGATTTGTGTAGTTGAAAATATCAGGGACGTAATTGCTATTGAAAACACCCAACAATATAGTGGCACTTATCACGTTTTGGGGGGCATTATTTCACCCTTGGATGGAATTGGGCCTGAGCAATTAACCATTGATCCATTAATTGAAAGGGTCGCTAAAGACAAGGTGACAGAACTTGTTTTTGCTTTAAACCCAACGATTCAAGGGGACACCACCATTTATTATATTCAAAAAAAGTTAGTTAATCATTCATGCCGCATTACCACCATTGCAAGAGGAATTGCGTTTGGCGGGGAGTTGGAATATGCCGATGAGATGACACTGGGGAAGAGTATATCTAATAGGCAACCTATCCAACAATATATAAAATAGGAGATTTCAAAAAGAGTCCTTAATTTTGATGTTTGAACATTGAAAATAAAACTAAATCCTTTAAAATGAATAAGCTATTCCTCAGTCTCAGTTTGATCTTAGCAATTTTGTTTACCAATAGCCTGCAAGCACAAAAAACATTAACAACAAAAACGGCACAGGTTCGTTTTGTTGCTGTGGATGACAATGATATTGATGCGATTAATAAAGTAGCCGTAAGTCGCTTGGAACCCAATGGCAAGTTGAGTTTCATCATGTTAATGAAAGATTTTCATTTTGATATGAAGTCAATGGAGGAACATTTTAACGAAGAGTATATTGAAAGTAAAAAGTTCCCTAGGGGATTTTTTAATGGCCAAATAACCAATATCAATACCGTTGATTTTAAAAAGAATGGTAAATATCCTGTGAATGTCACCGGAAGTATGCAGGTGCATGGGGTCAACAAAGCTATTCAAGCCACTGGAATCATTGAAATAAAAAATGGCATTGCAAAAGCAAATGCAAAATTCACAGTTAGGCTTAAAGACTTTGGCATAGGCGGTATCATGATAAAAATGGTGGCTGACAAAGTGAATGTAGAAGTATCTGCAACCTATCAATAATCCCTCCGGAATCTCCCATAAAATAAGCCAATAGGCTTCAAATCATTGAAGTAGGGCTTTAATTTGGCTAAAAGCTAATACTAACCTAACTTTGCCCCGCATTGCAGGTGGATTTGTTTATTGTTCAACCTGCCATCCTTTAGGAAAAAAAGAACTAATAAACGATACTGGTACTCCATATCGCTCCCCTATCATTAGCAGTAGGGGAATTAGTTGAATTTATACTTTAGGGTGTTGCATAAAAAATTATTTATGTCAATACAAGAGACGCTTACAAAAAGAATTTTAGTGATTGATGGTGCCATGGGCACTATGATACAACGTCATAAATTATCGGAAGAAGATTACCGAGGAACTCGTTTTGCCAATTGGCATAGTGATGTTAAAGGCAATAATGACTTATTGTGCATTACCCAACCTTCAATCATAACAGGCATTCATTTGCAATATTTAGAAGCTGGCGCAGATATTATAGAAACCAATACTTTTAGCAGTACTTCCATTGCCATGGCCGATTATGACATGCAGGCATTGGCTTACGAATTAAATGTAGCTGCAACAAAATGTGTGCGAGATGCCATTGACCAATACAAAGCCAAGCATCCAAATACGTCGGAAAAGTATATTGCAGGATCCATTGGCCCATTGAATAAAACATTAAGCTTATCCCCTGATGTAAACAACCCAGGATACCGCGCAGTCACTTTTGACGAAGTAGTTACTGCTTATACCGAACAAATCAAAGGATTGGTAGATGGGGGTGTAGATGTAATATTAGTAGAAACTATTTTTGATACCTTAAATGCAAAAGCTGCCATTTTCGCCATCAAAGAATACTTTAGAAAAATAGGCAAGCCTGAATTACCAATCATGATAAGTGGTACCATCACGGACGCATCAGGTAGAACCTTAAGTGGCCAAACCTTAGAAGCATTTTACACTTCGGTAGCACATGCAAAACCATTGAGCGTTGGATTGAATTGTGCTTTAGGTGCACAGGAAATGCGATCTCATATTGAAGAGCTTTCCCAAATTGCAACCTGCTATACATCGGCTTATCCCAATGCTGGTTTACCAAATGCCATGGGGCAATACGACGAAGCACCACATCAAACAGGTGCTTTTATTGAGGAGTGGGCAAAAAATCAATTCGTAAATATTGTGGGTGGATGTTGTGGAACCACACCTGATCATATTAAGCAGATGGCGGATAATGTGAGAAATTTAACACCAAGACCACTACCCATTGTTGATGCAACTATTTAATCACTTTGATAAAAATCATCGTTATTAAAAAAAAAGAAAAAATTATGAGTGAACCAATACATATTAAGCCTTATTTAAGATTAGCAGGACTTGAACCATTGGTGGTTCGTCCGGAAACAAATTTTGTAAACATAGGAGAAAGAACCAACGTAACAGGTTCAAAAAAATTCGCGCGTTTAATTAAGGAAAATAAATACGAGGAAGCGTTATCGGTTGCACGTCAACAAGTAGAAAGTGGTGCACAGATAATTGATGTAAACATGGACGACGCCTTATTAGAAGGTATGAAAGCCATGACTACGTTTTTAAACCTTTTGCAAAGCGAACCAGACATTGCACGTATCCCAGTAATGATTGATAGTTCTAAATTTGAAATTATTGAAGCAGGTTTGAAATGTGTGCAAGGAAAATGTATTGTGAATTCTATCTCCATGAAAGAAGGAGAAGCCAAATTTATTGAACAGGCGCATATTTGTAAAGCTTATGGTGCTGCAATAATTGTAATGGCATTTGATGAAGTAGGACAAGCAGATACCAAAGACAGGAAAGTAGAGATTTGCGCGCGCGCCTATAAAATTTTAGTGGAGCAAGTAGGATTTGATCCACAGGATATTATTTTCGACCCCAATATTTTTGCAGTAGCAACGGGTATAGAAGAGCATAATAATTACGCCGTAGATTTTATTGAAGCTACACGCATTATTAAACAAAAAATGCCGTTGGCAAAAGTGAGTGGTGGGGTATCCAATGTATCGTTTTCCTTTAGAGGGAATGAAGCGGTGCGGGAAGCGATACATGCCGTGTTTTTATACCATGCAATTAAAGCGGGTATGGATATGGGTATCGTGAATGCAGGACAGTTGGCATTATTTGATGAAATCGATCCTGTATTGAGAAACTTATGCGAGGATGTTATTTTGAATAAAAACAACGACAATAACCAAGCGACCGAAGCATTGATTCAATATGCGGATAATTTAAAAGCAAGCGGTGAGAATGCAGGACAGTCATCGGAAGAAGCGAATAAATTAAAATTAGCATGGCGAAACGATACGGTTGAAAAACGTTTAGCGCATTCTTTAATAAATGGTATCACCGATTTTATTGATGAAGATACTGAGGAAGCAAGGCAAAAATACAGCGCTCCTTTAGAAGTGATCGAAGGACCTTTAATGGCCGGAATGAATCAAGTGGGTGACTTATTTGGTGCAGGTAAAATGTTTTTACCTCAGGTAGTAAAAAGCGCCCGTGTAATGAAAAAAAGTGTAGCAGTACTAACCCCCTACATTGAAGCTGAAAAAGAAAGACTTAAAAATGCATCTGCCACGCCTGGTGCAAAAACCAAAGGTCCTGCTAAAATTCTTTTAGCCACCGTTAAAGGGGACGTGCATGATATTGGAAAAAATATTGTGGGAGTGGTATTAGGATGTAATGGATATGAGATTATTGATATTGGTGTGATGGTGCCTGCAGATAAAATTTTAGCCGAAGCGGTAAAACAGGAAGTGGATATTATTGGATTGAGTGGACTCATTACGCCATCCTTAGACGAGATGGTCCATATTGCCAAGGAAATGAAACGCCGTGGAATGAATATTCCCTTAATGATTGGAGGCGCGACCACGTCTCGTATGCATACCGCAGTGAAAATTGCACCCGAATATGGCGATGGTGTCATCCACGTATTAGATGCATCAAGAAGCGTAACCGTTGCAGGCTCATTATTAAATAAAGAACAAAAAGTACCGTTTCTTGCAAACTTAGAGAAAGAATATACGCAGCTTAAATCGGATTTTGACAACAAAAAAACAGTGAAGCAATCCACGCCTTACGCGGAAGCTTTGCGAAATAAAATGCAAATTGATTGGGCGAAATTTGAAGCCACTGCGCCTAGCTTTACAGGCAACCAAGCCATTACAATCAATGACTTGTCGGTACTGGTAGATTATATCGACTGGAAGCCTTTCTTTATTGCTTGGGAATTGCATGGTAATTTCCCCGCCATATTAACCGACGCAACTGTTGGAGAAGTAGCTAGTAAATTATATGCAGACGCCAATGCATTATTAGAAACCATTGTGAAAGAAAAATGGTTAACTGCAAAGGGAGCCGTTGGATTTTGGGAAGCAACTAGCGATGGCGACGACATCACCCTTCATAACGGTACAGGAAAAACACAACTTCATTTTTTAAGACAACAGGCTAAAAAAGCAGCAGGTCAACCAAATTTTTCACTAGCCGATTTTATTTGCCCTTCAAGGGAAAATAAAAAAGATTATCTAGGTGCTTTTGCAGTGACAATTCATGGTATTGAAAAACACATCAAAGCATTTGAGGAAAATCACGACGACTATAATAAAATTATTTTGCAAGCATTGGCCGATCGATTGGCCGAAGCATTTGCAGAATATTTACATGCTAAAACTCGAAAGGAACTATGGGGTTATGTAAAAGAGGAGCAATTAGGCAATGATGAATTGATCAAAGAAAACTATGTAGGTATTCGTCCAGCACCAGGCTACCCTGCTTGTCCAGACCACACCGAAAAATACACTTTATTTAATTTGTTAGATGCCGAAAAACATACTGGCATTACTTTAACGGAAAGCTTGGCAATGTATCCCGCATCCAGTGTTTGTGGTTGGTATTTTGCAAATCCGAAAAGTCAGTATTTTGGATTAGGTAAAATACAACAGGATCAAGTGGAAGACTACGCAAAGCGTAAGCAACAATCCTTGGAATATATTACTAGATGGTTACAACCCGTGATCGAATAAGGGTAGGCTTATACTTTTTCAAATAACCACCATAATCTTTTACGTGGCTGAACGGTATAATGCTTATTTACATACTTCGTGATATGCTCCATGGCCTCATCGGCGCTATCGGTAAACAACATAAAATTTTTGTCTTCAGGCGCAATTGTCCCAGATGCGATCATCTGCTCCATCCAATCTTGATAGGGCTTATAATAAGCCGAACCCATGACCACAATCGGAAAATCATTAATCACTTTTGTTTGCGCCAAGGTAAGTGTTTCAAAAAATTCATCTAAAGTGCCAAAGCCCCCTGGCATAATGATAAAAGCGTAGGAATATTTTACCATCAGCACTTTTCGAATAAAAAAGTAATTAAATGTGATAGACACATTCGTATACGGATTTGGACTTTGTTCAAAAGGGAGCTTTATATTACAACCAACCGACTTGCCCCCAGCTTCGAAAGCACCCCTGTTGGCAGCCTCCATAACACCAGGCCCACCACCCGTCATGGTGGTTAAACCTAAAGCGGCTATTTTATTGCCAATTTCTCTTGATTGAATATAGAATGGATGGTCCTCTTTGAATCGAGCAGAACCAAATACGGTAATACATGGACCTATAAAATGCAATGTTCTAAACCCTTTAATAAATTCAACAAATATTTTAATGGCAAACCCAAGTTCATTCATCCTGGGTTTAGGGCCTTCTAAATGATAATATTCATCGGTGGATGGAATAATCCGTTGGGAATTAGTTTTTGTGTTTTTTAAACGCATAAATAGCTACAGTAATGTTAAAATACCTCCAGCTGAAGGTAAAATAAATTATCAAATAGTGTACACTAAAATAGTTAAATTTGAGTCGTATTAATTTGAAGATGAAAACAACAATTAAGCCCTTATTTTTTTTAATCGCATTTGCTACTTGTTCAACCATTTTTGGTCAAACAAAAGTCGCATTTCAAACAAAAATCGCTTTAGAACAAATACAAATTTTTTCTTCCTATCATAGTAATGCCAACTATTGGCGACTGCCTGCCAATATTAGTCCATTGATGAATGCACTTGACTCTGGTCTTTTTTCAATACTGTCCCTTGAACGAGACAATAGCTACCCAACAAAAAAAAGAGAGTTAACGAAACAAAATCAAGTTGGTAAAATAAATATTGACTGGACAACTTCTAAAAATATTCCATTCCACGCTTATCTTGAAATATATGAAATGGATCCAGAAGTAGTGTATATTAATAGATTGATTACTGTTTCTGATGGAAAAAAAGACAGCATACAATCCATCTGGTTTATCGGTTGTAGCATATTTGATGCGCAACAAAAAAAAATATTTCAAAAAACCATAGCCCTAGGATTAATCCCAATAAACCAAATGGGATTTGGGACACCAAGCATGGATGCAGCCACAACACCTACTTTGTTATACCAGGCTTTATCAAAGGGCATTAGCATACTTGATCCTAATGCAGAGGACATTAGTTTTGTAGAAGCGAAGGTCCCAGCAGCATATGCTACAGATAATTATTGGATGCCAATTTTACAAACTAAACCTAGAATTCAGTTTGACACCACTAAAAAATTCATCAGTTTTACAGATGACTATGGGGATCAAATTTTAAGAGTTCCAAATGCGATTCTGAATAAAATTGAAACAAAACCTAACAAGGCAAATCCTCAATTTGCCTCGATTGTCAATCATATTAAATTAAATAGAAAAAATTATTCAAGAAACGAATATTATCAAGCGATACAACCTTTAAGGGATGTTAAAGAAAATAAGGATTACACCCTTGTTTCAGTGCTTGAATTCAACCCTTACCTACCCGAAAATAGTGAAACAGGTAAAATGGGAATCACCTTTCTACCGGCGCTACCCCATTATATATACCAAAACAAGGACAGTATAGGTGAATTTAAAGTAAGTGAATCCGTCGTAGAAAAAGACAAATACTACTATCCAAATATTGCATACAACGGATATGATTCCAATACACAGTTTGTGATGGGGATCAACGCCCCACCGGTAAGTATAGTGCACAATAGGGTTATTGAAGGGTCTATTAAGAATCGTAGTTTCATGATACAATATGACTACAGTATCAGTCAAAAAAGCATATTTGTTGACAATAAAATATGGATGGTGATTGAAGGAAATTTGAAGCCACAAAAAATGGTCACTTTTTCTTCCAATATAAATGACGACAATGAGTTAAAAAATTTATTGCTACTCATTGCTCAAAGTGAAATTTTTAAAAATCCCAACTAATAAAATTACATGCGAATTGTAAGTTATAATGTAAACGGTATTCGAGCGGCCATTAAAAAAGGTTTGATAGAATGGTTAACCGAATATCCTGTTGATATATTTTGTGTGCAAGAAACAAAAGCAACTCCCAACGATATTGACCTTACTGTATTCACCAACCTTGGTTATCATGTTGCTTGGTTCCCAGCACAAAAAAAAGGATACAGTGGCGTTGCCGTTTTTAGCAAAAAAAAGCCTACCCAAGTAATTTGTGGAACTGGACATAAACTCAGTGATTTTGAAGGACGCGTGATTCGAGTTGACATTGATGAACTTACCATTGTCAACGCCTATTTCCCCTCAGGAACTAGTGGCGAAGAGCGTCAAAATTATAAATACCAATGGCTGGAAGAATTTAACACCTGGATTCAAATACTAAAAAAAGAAAGACCTAATATCATTTTAGCGGGTGATTACAATATTGCACATAACGAAATTGATATTCACGATCCAAAAGGCAATAAAAAATCTTCCGGTTTTCTGCCAGCGGAACGCGTATGGATGGATCAATTTTTGACGCAGGATTGGGTGGATAGTTTTAGACATAAAAACCCAACTGAAATTGGTGCATACTCTTGGTGGAGTCAACGCTTCCCTTCGGTAAGACTCAACAATAAAGGTTGGAGAATTGACTATTTATGTACGACCAAAGCATTGGAAAGTAAAATAAAAGAAGCAACCATTTTACCGATGGTTAAACAAAGTGATCATTGCCCCATTGTACTAGAATTAAAAAAATAAGTTCAAAAGTCCGATATGCACGTATTTAATATAAGTTTCCAAATTGCGCCAACATTGCAAGCACAATGGCTTGAATGGATGAAAAATAAATTTATCCCAATGATTATCGCAACCGATTGTTTTAAGGATCATCAATTTTATGCGCTAGATGTTACATCTGATCAAGCACCCACTTACACCCTTCAACTATTTACAACTAACCCCGAAAAGCTTGTCCAATACCGTGATACGCTCGCTCCTGCCCTTATGGACGAATTGCTTAAAACCTGGGGAGATCAATGTTTTCACTTTATTACTACCATGCAAATTGTGAATTGATTGTGGATAGTTTATTGGCCTAAAACGCCCTACAGGCCTATATTCTAGCCTTTTATTATCTGATAATCAATGCCACAAAGGGTTTCAGCATTTTTAATAAAAAAATGATTTTAAACATTTAGGCCTATTCGCACTTGAAAACCTTGCTATTTAAGGGTTTTGGTGGAAAAATAAAATGAAAAATAAATGGCAAAATATTTTTTCGTTTCATAAAACCCAATAAATTTGTTCTATCGTTTAAAACTATAAAAAACATATCTATGAACAAAGCAGAATTAATCGCACACATCGCGGACAGCGCAGATTTAACAAAAACATCAGCTAACGCAGCTTTAGATGCTTTTATTGAAGCCGTAACTAAATCTTTGAAAAAAGGGGATAAAGTAACTTTAGTAGGTTTTGGTACTTTCTCAGTATCTAAGCGTGCTGCTAGAACTGGTCGTAACCCACAAACTGGTGCTACAATCAAGATCAAAGCTAAAAAAGTTGCAAAATTCAAGGCTGGTAAGGAATTAAGCGGCAAATTGTAATTTGAAATTTATTTCAATAAAAACCCCCTTTTATCAGGGGGTTTTTTTATTTTTGCCATCCAATCACTAAAAAACACACTATTATGGGTAGAGGAGATAAAAAAACAGCTAAAGGAAAAAGATTCTTAGGTTCTTTCGGAAAGAGCAGACCACACAAGACTACCAAAGCTAAAAAAGCGACTAAAGCGAGCGCATAATCCAATTTGCGTTTAAAATAAGATTCCCCGAACTGCTTTGGTATGTTCGGGTTTTTTTATTGTAATTTTGCCCTATGAAGCGTTTATTTATTCTACTCCTTTTACAAGCTTATACAGCCAGCTTAATTGCGCAATGCTCTATTTGTACCAAAACTGTCAGTCAAATGGGTGAGGAGGCTGGAAGAGGCGTCAACGGTGGTGTTTTGTCCTTGGCTGCAATGCCATTTGCCATTATGGGTTATATCGCCTTTAAATGGTGGAAGAACGAAAAACAGGCATAGTTTTAAAACCCTGACCCTTACTTTATTTTTCTATTGATACCAGGAACGAATTGTTAGTCGATCCAAACTGAGCTTAAGAAACTGTTTCGTATAAATTTGAATAGCAATGGTGACCCAAACAATAAAACAGCCTACTACTTTCAACGCATAGGGTATCATAATATGCGTTCTTAACCAAGGCGTAAATAAATCCGAATAGGAAAAGCTGGAAAAAAATATAGAAACAATAAATAGTAGGTTATTCCATTTTGTTTTTTCCTGCAAAACATACCATAAACAAATAGCAGGTACTCCAATGATGTAGGTAGGTGACTCCGTTCCAGTATTGAATACGATAATGAACAATAAAACCGAACACAACATATAAAGCCTGTAAATGGGATGGCTATAATATGCTTTATACCAATACTGCCCAGCAAATACAAGAAGTGCCGGTACAATAAAATACCATTTAACTAAATTGGGTAAATTAAAAAGTCTTTTTACCATTCCTTGTAAAGTAATATCCACCATATTTTGATGCATGGGGACCGTAATGTCAAAATTAGATTTTAAACTCAAGGCCGCAGACCAGTCCTTATAGCATTGCACCAAATCATCAGGATTAATCACCAATAGGGGCAATGATACAAGGAGTATCCCCCAAATGACAAAGTAGATTATAAACTTTTTTTTGTGTTGACTAAAAAAGAAAAAGGCAAGCCCCGTAATGCTATATAATTTAATAAAAAAGCCAAGTACAATCATCGCGGTGGATGCAACTTCCTTTTGACGCAATAAAAATACAAAGGATAAAATAATGGTGGCTGCCATAATACCATTACTTTGCAAATTGGATGCCGCATTCATCATTTCATTGGCCGATAAAAGTAAAATAAAATTTTGGTACTTTGATTGAATGGGCAATTGCCTAATTGCATAATACAAAACACCTGCATCAAAAATCCCCCAAATCAATGCGCCAATAAAGGGAGGCATATAGGAAAAGGGTGCCACTAAAATGGCAAAGCTGGGACTGTAATAATAATGGTCCTTGTATTCGTTGATGTATTCAAGATATAAATTGGTATTATTTTTTAAATGAAAATAGGACTGCTTGAAAATGATAAAATTATTATACGCATCCCCCTTCACCGCAATCAACAAAGCAATGGCAACAAGACCAAACCAAATTGAAGTGGTAATTTTATTGTGCTCTATAATACTGCTTAACTTGAATTTATTACTACTCATATGCTTTTATTGTATTCAATAAATCATCCACGCCAAATCCAGTATTGGCAATTGTTTGGACCAAATTGGGTTTGTCCTGGTTCATGGATCTTTCAGACAATGATTGTTTAAGATGATTGACAAATTTTTGTGCCTCTGGTCGATCCACTTTATTAACAACATAAATATTAGCCACTTCAAATAAACCTGATTTCATCATTTGAATTTCGTCCCCTGCTTCCGGTACCAATACCAAAATAGTTGGATAGGCAATTTTTGCAACCTGTACTTCGGATTGCCCCACCCCCACAGTTTCTAAAATGATGAAATCAAATCCTGCCGATCGAAGTAATTGAACTACCTCGTCAATGCAATGGGTGAGTCCGCCTAAATGCCCCCTCGTTGCCAATGATCTTATAAATACAGCGGGATGTAAATACCAATCCCGCATTCTTATTCTATCTCCCAACAAGGCACCATTGTGTAAAACCGAACTTGGATCCACCGACAACACTGCAATTGTTTTGCCTTCCTGCACCAGCGCGCCAATAACAGCTGCAATAAGGGTGCTTTTTCCTGCGCCTGGAGGACCTGTAATCCCAATCACAGGGACTTTAGGGGTAGGCAAATTTTTCAGAAAATCACTTGCACCTGCTTGTTGATTTTCAATATGCGTAATTGTTTTTGACAAGGCCAAAAAATCACCTTTGCTTACGCCATTTTTAATATCATGAATTGCATACATCATTATGGTCTAACAATATTATGATTTCTAAAATCAAATGGTCTTATCCCTGTCCATTTTTCAAAATAATATAAAACCCTATTTTTAAAAGAAAAATTCTTTTTGGAGATATCTAAATCAATGACCCAATTTTTTTGACGAATTCTCTCTACCATTACATTGGGGTGCGTACCCGTAAATTTTTCTAAGGAATCAAACCCCGAAAAATCATAATAATCTGGACTTGAGATAATCTCTTGCATTTTAGTATCATCGTTCCAAAAAGTAGCACTCTCTTTTTGTTTTTTACGCATTTGCTCCGGACTTTTCACCCATCCATAATGATAGATACTTGCATCAATGGCGGCTACAGGTAATTTGGAATTGCCAATTCTAAAACCTTGCGCATCCTTATAAGCACTAATTGCTTTATTGTTTCTAATGATTCTTGTTTCATGTGCATACCATTTTCTACTGTCTCCAACATAATCGTAGGTTCCAAAAAAATGTTTGTACCTAAACAATAGCCCTTGCACCGCTTGGTCATCCTGGTATTCATTACAAGCGGCTACAATAGCTGCATGGTATTTTTCATGTACCACTTCATCGCCCTGAATATAAAAAGCCCATGTAAATGAATCATCAATCAGTTGCAAAGCCTTATTGGTTTCAACTGCTAACACAGAGCCTCCTTTTCTTAAATGCTTGTCCCAAACTGAATGATGAATTTTGATTTTAGGATTGCCAATAGACTCAATCAATGCAATGGTTTCGTCAGAAGAATCTCCAATTAGCACAATCATCTCATCCACCACTGGAAGGATGGACTGGATGGCTTCTACAATTGGAAAATCATTCACCACTGCATTTTTGATAATGGTAAAACCTGCTATCTTCATATCCTTTTCATTTGTTCTTCAAATAACCGAAATCTTTTGCAACTTGCCTATTGTTTTAGGCAAACTTTGCCATAAACGGATTAAATTTGGTGCTGAACTATTTTTATGTCAACAACGATTTGTTTTGATTTTGGCAATACCCGACTAAAGGCAGCCATTTTTAGTGAAAATGAACTGGTGGAAACCGTGGTTTTCTCCAAGGGGGATGTCGCCGAAATAGAGGCCTTATTGGATCAATGGAAGCCCAATAAATCCATTCTTTCCTCTGTAATTCACCACGAAAAGGCCATCGAAACCTTTTTAGCACAAAAAACAAAGTTTCATTTATTAGGACCCCATACCAGCATTAATTTTACCACACCCGTGGGCAAACCTGAAACCATTGGTGCCGATCGGTTGGCCTTAGTAGCTGCAGCCGTGGACCTATACCCGAATCAGCATAACTTAATCATTTCCCTGGGCACTTGCATTACCTATAATTTCGTGAGTATTGGGCATGAATTCCTGGGCGGAAGTATTTCTCCAGGTATGAATATGCGGTTCAAGGCCATGCATGAACAAACGGCACTTTTGCCCCTGATTCAGCCCTCCAATGAATTTACTTTAATGGGATATGACACTAAAACCAACCTTTTGAGTGGCGTAATTCTAGGCATTTCGGCCGAAATTGATGGGATTATTGCCGCTTACGAGGAAAAATATGCCAACTTTAACGTGCTATTAACCGGTGGGGACATTTGTTATTTTGCGCCTCACTTAAAAAAAAGGATATTTGCCGACCAAAATTTAATATTTAAAGGACTTTATGCGATTTGTGAAAAAAATACTTAGGCTCATACCCTCCCTTGTTTTAGTTGTTTTGCTATTTCCAGCTAAAGCCCAAATTAATTCTCCATTTTCTAGATACGGATTAGGAAACGAAGTTTATAATAGTCAAAATGCAACCAGTCAAGCCTTAGGTGGGCTTACTGCTGCTTATACCAGTAGTATGAATGGCACTTTTGGACAAAGCTTGAATTTTAACAACCCAGCCTCTTACGGTAGTTTATACATGACCACTTTTGACCTAGGCGTGAATTTAACAAGCAATTCTTTAAGAAGACAAACACCGGTTGCTGAATTCAATTCCAATTATTTTGCACCTAACTATTTAGCAGTCGGATTGCCAATTGATAAAGTAAAAAAAATGGGTATGGCTTTTGGCTTAAGACCAATAACCCAAATTAATTATTCAGTAGTAGAATTAAAATCACTGCCTTCAGGGGATACCATCGTCAATAACTATATTGGACAGGGCGGGCTCAATCAAGCTTTTATTGGATTTGGAAAATCATGGAAAAAATTTAGCATTGGGGTGAATACGGGCTATAATTTCGGGAAAAAGAAAATCGAGAATATTAAATCCTTTATTTACAATAGCGACTCCACTTCATTTTATCAATCACAATCAAGTACCAACACCTTATTTGGTGGCGCTTTTGTACAGGTTGGTATTTTAGGGGATCTTACTTTAAAAACGGTTACCCATAAAGTACCTACGGACAAAACTGAATATACTTTGAGCTATGGTGCCACTGCAACATTGGGTCAAAATTTATCTGGCAAACAAGACATTTTAAGATCGACTGGCTCATTCACAGTGGGCACAGAAAATCCATTAGATACGGTATCCTTGTCTCTTAATAATGCAGGCAGAATTAAAATACCTGGCATGTATACTGCGGGTATCACATTGCATAAAAAACAAGTTAGCAATAGCGGTATTTATGATCAATGGGTGATTGGATTACAATATGACAGAAGCAATTGGCAAAACAACTATAGCTTTTATGGACAACAGGACCAATTGTCTAATGCCTATATGGTAAGACTAGGTGCTCAATTTTGTCCCAATGCACTGGACTATGAAAACTACTGGTCCACCGTTACTTATCGAGCTGGTTTCAATACCGGAAGAGACTATATCAATATTGACCAAAACGGTTTAAAAGTGACTAACTTCACTTTTGGAGTGGGTTTGCCCATTAGAAAATACAGGTCCTACGACTATCAATTTTCTTTACTTAACTTAGCTTTCCAATTTGGTAAGCGAGGAAGTAATTTAAATAGTTATCAAGAAAACTTTTTCCAATTTACTTTTGGTTATAGTTTAAGTGACATCTGGTTTAATAAACGCAAATATGACTAGTCATAAACATGATATGAAAATATTTACAGCAGTTACTTTAATATGTAGCTGCTTTTTTATGCTTGCTTGTGAGAATAATATTAATGATGTTAAAGCTTTAAGTAATAATACTGGCGGGATTGATGTTGGCAAAAACGTTGCCATTTATATGAGTGAAACAGGTAGAATGACTGCGAAAATGACTGCTCCCATTATGAAAAAATACTTGGTGGATAGTGGGCAAATGGTAGAATTTCCCAATACTATTAATGTTGACTTTTTTAAGGATAGTGCAAAAGTAGAAAGCAAGTTGAGTGCTAAATATGCTAGGTATATACAAGAGGAAAATAAATTTTTTTTAAAAGGGGATGTAATCGTGTACAATATTATGGGTGACACACTATGGTGTAAAGAAATGTACTGGGAACAAAGTACCAATAAGTTTCACACCGACAAAGAAGTGGTGATTAAACAGCATAACCCAATTTCAAAAATTTATGGCCTCGGGTTTGAAGCCAATCAGGATTTAACCGACATTACCATTTACAAGCCGCAGTCAAATAGTTTCGCAATCATTACGGACACAAGTGCTTTTAAATAATTTGAAAACAAATCTCAGTTGGAGATAAATATATAATTTATGGAATACAGAAAAATGGGTAAGACAGGCTTACAACTTAGTGCGTTAAGCTTTGGTAGCTGGGTAACTTTTCACAAACAAATTGACGATCGCATTTCGGACGAGTTAATGGGTATCGCTTATGACCATGGCGTTAATTTTTTTGACAATGCCGAAGTGTATGCAGGTGGTGAAAGTGAAAAAATGATGGGGCGTGTATTAAATAAAAAAAACTGGGACAGAACTTCCTATACGATTTCATCAAAAGCCTATTTTGGTTGGAGAGGTAAAGAGAATAAGCCTAACCAAACTGGCCTAAGTAGAAAACATTTAACAGAAGCATGTAACGAAGCTTTAAAAAGACTTCAAACGGACTATTTAGACCTTTATTTTTGTCATCGTCCTGACAAGACTTCCCCAATTGAAGAAGTGGTACAAACCATGAACACCTTAATTCAACAAGGTAAAATTTTGTACTGGGGTACAAGCGAATGGAGCGGAGTAGAAATTATGGAAGCGCACCGAGTAGCTGCCAATTATAAATTAATTGGGCCAAGCATGGAGCAACCACAATACAATTTGTTTGAGCGCCATAAAATGGAAAATGATTACCTCCAAATATTTAAAAATCTAGGAATGGGTACCACCATTTGGAGTCCCTTGGCTTCCGGATTGTTAACCGGCAAATACAATGATGGCATTCCAGACGATTCAAGATTTCAATTAGAAGGTTATGAATGGCTAAGAGACCAATGGGTGATGCAAGATAAAATTAAGCGCGTGCAGCAATTGGGTGCAATCGCTAAGGCATTAAAAGTAAGTGTCGCTTCATTGAGCATTGCTTGGTGCATCAAAAATTCGAATGTTACAACCGCCATACTTGGGGCTACAAAAAAGGAGCAATTGTTGGACAACTTAACTGCAATTGAAACCTTAAAATTATTGACTCCTGAATTGATGGAACAAATTGATAGTATTGTTGAAACAAAACCTATATTACCTGAATGGTAGTTGAATAAACACACACTCAATGATTATTTCTATTTTAGCTTCTCTTATTTTAATTGGATTCTTCTCAGGATATGAGATTGGATTTGTGAGTGCCAATAGGTTAAGTTTAGAATTAAAGAAAAAAAATGGCGACCCTTCAGGAAAAATTATAGCCCAATTTTTAGAAGCCCCTACTCAGTTTATTGGCACTTGTCTCATTGGCTTAAACATTTCCCTTGTTGTTTTTGGAATTATGTTTGAGGAAATGCTAGAAAAATATGTATGGCATTATTATTCATTAGAAGGGTATGCTATCCTATTTGGCAATACAGTGCTTTCTACTATGGTGATCTTATTTGTTGGAGAACTCGTCCCAAAGGCCATTTTTAAAGCAAGGGCCAGCTCTATGATTTCGCGTTTCGCCTATATCGCAAAGTTTTTTCACTTACTTTTTAGCCCTTTAACAAAAATATTGGTAAGTATTGCTCAATGGGTAGTAAGTGTTTTATTTCAAGTTAAAGTATTGAATAAAAAAGAGGCTTTCTCTAAAGTAGATTTAGCGCATTTTGTTCAGCAAACAATTGAAAATCCCGATCAACAGGACCTCAATACCGATTTATTTGAGAATGCATTAAGCTTGCCAGATATAAAAATAAGAGAATGTTTAGTGCCTCGAACTGAAATAATTGGAGTAGACATAAGTACTTCCATCGAGGAACTAAGTAAGCAATTTATTGAAACTAAGCTAAGCAAGTTAATTGTGTATGATGAAACCCTAGATACGATTGTAGGCTATGTACATCAGCTAGATTTATTTAAAAAGCCAAATAATATAGCAACCATGATTCACCCAATTTTATTGGTGCCTGAAAGTATGAGTGCGGCAGATTTAATAAATCTTTTTTCCAAAAAAAGAAAAAGTATCGCCTGGGTCGTTGACGAATTTGGAGGTACAGCTGGCATCGTAACCATGGAAGATGTACTTGAGGAAATTTTTGGTGAAATTGATGACGAATACGATGAACAAGAGTTTATTGAGAAAAAATTATCAAACAAAGAGTATATTTTTAGCGGTAGATTAGAATTGGATTATATCACTGAAAAATATGGCATTGATTTCGCTGCCGAAAACTCCGAAACCTTAAGTGGTTATTTAATACATCATCACGAGACTATTCCTAAGCTAAAGACCTTAATTCATTTAGCCCATTTTGATGCAGAAATTCTTGCTGTAAGCGCAACAAGAATCGAAAAAGTGAAGATTAAAATCCATTAATACAATTTCCTGTATTTGCTTTCCCTTTTTGAAGGAGAACCCTTAACTTTATTCCTAGCTGATCCTGTATCAGGCAACCCTAACTTTTTAAACATTACTACTATGTCGTTTGTGTTCGAAAAATCAAAACCCATTGCAATAGGTGCCGACCATGCGGGAGTGGGTTATAAGGAGGAAGTTAAAAAATGGCTGGAAAGCAGTGGCTACCAAGTAAAGGATTTTGGTACTTACAATGTGGATTCAGTTGATTACCCTGATTTTGCCCATCCAACAGCAAATAGTGTTGAAACCGGAGAATCAAGTTTTGGCATTTTATTTTGTGGCAGTGCCAACGGTGTAGCCATGACTGCTAATAAACACGAAGGTATCCGCGCAGGCTTATGCTGGTTAACGGAAGTAGCTGAATTAACACGCTTGCACAATGATGCAAATATGATATGCATTCCAGCGCGTTTTGTAAGCTTGGAAGCAGCAAAAGAAATGATTGAAAAATTTATGACTACTGCATTTGAAGGCGGTAGACACCAAAACAGAGTCAATAAAATCACATGCGCATAATCACTAAAAATAAATTTTAACTAAAATTAAATACATGAAAAAAATTATTTGGTTGTTCCTCCCATTGATAAGCTCAATGACATTGGCACAGAAAGGAGATGAACTTACAAAATTTAGTAACGTAATTAATCAAGAAGGGCTTAAAGCAAAGTTGTCTGTTATCGCAAGTGCTGAAATGGAAGGACGTGAAACAGCAAGTCCTGGACAAAAAAAGGCGGCTGCTTATATTGAAAGTGAATTTAAGAGAATGGGACTAAAGCCTGGAAATGGCAATAGCTACCAACAAGTATACCCTGTATACCAGGATAACTTAACCGAAAAATCGATCACTGTCAACGGGACGTCATTTGAATGGGATAAGGACTTTACTTATTCTTTACAAACAATTAGTACAGGAAAATGGAATTACGATGATCTAGTATTTGCTGGTTATGGTATCGTAGATGATGCAAAGGGAATCAATGACTATGCTGGCTTAGATGTAAAAGGAAAGCTAGTGTTAATTTTAGAAGGATCAAGTACTGGCATGCCAACTATGGGTCAGGGTGGAAATCGTGCATTTAATGCTAACCCTGCTTCTCCGATGGCTAAAATGAACATAGCAAAATCAAAAGGGGCTGCTGGACTATTAATAGTATCAGCCAACTTCCCACGCAAAATGAGTACTGAAACAAAAAGCAATATGTACTTGAAAAAAAATGATGCTGCAGGATTTTTAATGGCGAATGTTTCTACCAAAATTGCAAATGCCATTTTAAAAAGCACTGCTGCTAGCATAAGTGAATTAAGTACAAAAAGTAAAAATACTTATATAACAGCCATTACATTAATGGCCACAAAAACAACCGAAAATTTGGAAAGCAGCAATGTGATTGCTATGTTACCTGGTACCGATAAAAAAGACGAGTACTTATTTTTAACGGGGCACTATGATCACTTAGGTAAAAGAGGAAATGTAATTTGGTATGGCGCAGACGATGATGGATCTGGTACTGTTGGTGTAATGCAAATGGCGGAAGCTTTTGCAGCAGCAGCGAAAGCGGGTAAAAAACCAAGGCGCACTATTGTATTTATGACAGTGAGTGGAGAAGAGAAAGGCTTATGGGGTTCTCAATACTATTCAGAACACCCTATTTTCCCTTTGGAAAAAACAACGGCCGATTTAAATACCGACATGATTGGTCGTGTGGATACTGAGCGTACCACCGCCGATTCATTAAACTACATCTATGTAATTGGTCATGATAAATTAAGTTCCGACTTGCCAATTATCAACGAAGCTGCAAATAAAAAATCAAGCAACATTACCTTGGATTATAAATACGATGATCCTAATGATAAAAATATGATTTACTACAGAAGCGACCATTATAATTTTGCACGCAAAGGAGTACCTGTACTGTTTTTCTACGATGGTATGTTATTGGCAGATTACCACAAACCAACGGACACCATTGAGAAAATTAACTTTGAACTAATGGAAAAAAGAACAAAGATGGTTTACTTCACTGCTTGTGAAATTGCAAACCGAGATGAAATGTTGAAAAGAGATATTCCCTTGAATATGCCTAATCGCTAAGTAATAAAAAAGCCCTTAATAAAATTTAAGGGCTTTTTTATTATATGTCTTAAGATTTTTTCAAGGCCACCCATAAACGGTGGCCTTGATTTAATTTATCCCATTAAAGAAATTTAAGGGCTTTTTTATTATATGTCTTAAGATTTTTTCAAGGCCACCCATAAACGGTGGCCTTGATTTAGTTTATCCCATTAAAGAAATTTAAGGGCTTTTTTTATATAGTAAAGGACATCTACTGTCCTAAAATATAAGCAAAGATCAAAGGCACTACAATGGTAGCATCACTCTCTACAATAAACTTAGGCGTATGAATATCTAATTTGCCCCAAGTGATTTTTTCGTTAGGAACCGCGCCAGAGTATGATCCATAGGAAGTAGTACTATCGCTTATTTGACAGAAATAGCTCCAGAAAGGAACATCATGCCATTCTAAATCCTGGTACATCATGGGTACTACACAAATCGGGAAGTCTCCAGCGATACCTCCTCCTACTTGGAAGAAGCCAACTCCTTTACCACCGCTGTTGGCTCTATACCACTCGGTTAACATGATCATATACTCAATACCGTTTTTAACAGTACTTGCTTTTAATTCATTCTTGATAACATAAGAAGCAAAAATGTTTCCAGTAGTACTATCCTCCCATCCTGGAACCACAATTGGAATATTCTTTTTTGCAGCTGCTACGATCCAACTGTCCTTAGGATCAATCTCATAATACTGCTCTAATTCTCCACTCAATACCACTTGGTATAGAAATTCATGTGGAAAATAACGCTCCCCTTTTGCTTCCGCATCTTTCCAAAACTTTACAATATGTTTTTGCAAACGGCGAAAAGCTTCTTCTTCCGGAATACAAGTATCGGTTACACGGTTATAATGATTCTCTAATAAATCCCACTCGTCCTGAGGGGTTAAGTCACGATAATTAGGTACGCGCTTATAATGGCTATGCGCCACTAAGTTCATCACATCCTCCTCTAAATTGGCACCTGTACAACTAATGATGGCAATTTTATCCTGGCGAATCATTTCCGCCAAGCTAATGCCTAATTCAGCCGTACTCATCGCACCCGCTAAACTCACTAGCATTTTACCACCCTCTAATAAATGGGTTTCATAACCTTTAGCAGCATCTACTAAAGCAGCAGCATTAAAATGTCGGTATTGATGCTCAATAAATTGGGAAACGGGTCCTTTGCTCATTTTTTCAGATTTGATGCAAAAGTAATTTTTTTTAGGCATAAATAGTAACTTGTGGTGCGGATAGGAATTACCCCCATAAAATCAAGTTTTCAATGAAAAACAATAACTATAACTTAATCATTGCCCTGGTGTTACTGGCGATCCCATTTGGCTATGCAGCTTATTTATACCCCAATTTGCCTACAACCATCCCTACGCATTTCAACATCAATGGCGAAGCCGATGACTGGGGAGATAAAAGCACTATTTTTTTAGGACCCGGTATTATGGCAGGGGTGGGATTATTTACGTTTTTCTTAATGACAAATATTAAAAACATTGACCCAAAAAGATTTAAAACCGAGGACGATGGCATGTATAAAAAATTTGCCTTATTTCTGGTAGGATTTCTTAGCATGCTAGGCATGATTATTACTTACTCTTCAACCAATGATAGTGGGAATATTAGTAAAATTTTATTGCCCTTTATTGGATTTGCCTTTTCCTTAATGGGTTGGTTCATGCCAAAGCTTCACCAAAATTATTTTGCAGGATTTAAATTACCATGGACATTGGAAAACGTGGACAATTGGAATGAAACACATATGGTTGCTGGCAAGGTTTGGTTTTATGGAGGTATCGCACAAGCCATTACAACCTTGGTATTGCCTAATAAGCTAGGACTTATTGCATTTTTAGGAATTGTATTTGTCATGGTAGTGGTGCCCACCGTATTCTCGTATCGAATGTTTAAAGGAGGAAATCTTATCAAACAATAATTGATCTAATACAATTGAAATTAAAAATAACGATTAAAAAAAATCACTATGAGCCATAAAAATAATCTAGGTACAAAATATATTCATGCAGGTGCACATCCCGATCCAAGCACGGGTGCGATTATGACGCCAATTTATCAAACCTCCACTTATGTGCAATCTGCTCCAGGTGTGCATAAAGGATATGAATATGCGAGAAGTCAAAATCCTACCCGCTTTGCATTAGAAGAAGCTTTTGCAGTGATAGAGAATGGAAAATTTGGATTGGCATTTAGTAGCGGCGTTGCTGCCACCGATGCAGTGATGCGTTTACTCGTTCCGGGTGACGAAGTTATTGCTGCACATGATATGTATGGCGGTACTTATCGTTTATTTTCCAAGGTGTACGAAAAAATGAACATTAAATTTCATTATGTTGACACTTCTAATGCCGAAAATGTAACCAATGCCATTACGCCTAAAACAAAACTCATTTGGGTGGAGACGCCTACCAACCCACTCATGAATATCACTGATATTGCAGCGATAGCCGCAATTGGGAAAAAACACAGTTGCATTGTTTGTGTAGACAATACATTTGCCTCACCCTACTTACAAAATCCATTAGATGATGGCGCTACCATTGTGATGCACTCAGCCACTAAATATTTAGGAGGACATAGTGATGTGATACAAGGTTGTTTAGTAATGAACGACCAAGATTTAAGAGACCAATTGTACTTTATACAAAAAAGTACAGGTGCAGTTCCTGGACCACAGGATTGTTTTTTAGTATTAAGAGGTATTAAAACCTTACATGTAAGAATGCAAAGACATTGCGAGAACGGCGAAAAAGTAGCCGCTTATTTACGCCAGCATCCCAAAGTAGCAAAAGTGTACTGGTGCGGATTCGCTGACCATCCTAACCATGATATTGCAAAAAAACAAATGCGCGGCTTTGGCGGCATGATGAGCTTCACCCTAAAAGATGATAGTATTGCAGCCGCAACCAAAGTGTTGTCAAGCACAAAAATATTTTCATTGGCGGAGAGCCTAGGGGGTGTTGAATCTTTAATCAATCACCCTGCAAGCATGACCCATGCTTCTATCCCACGTGATCAAAGAATTGCCAAGGGTTTAGCCGACGGCTTAATTCGATTGAGTGTGGGCATTGAAGATGCCGAAGACATTATTGCAGATTTGGCTCAAGCTATTGGATAAAATGATTTCAATTTAGAATAGGATAAAATATAAAGTGAGTAAGCAGCAAGAGATCAAGAAAATATTAGACCAAAAAGTAAAGCAATACAATCAGATTGATTTTATAGCAAAAGATCCCATTTGTATTCCACATTTATTTAAAAAGCAGCAAGACATAGAGATTGCTGCTTTTTTCGCTGCCATCTTTGCCTGGGGTAATCGAACTACCATAATTAATAAGAGCAAGGAATTAATGGAACGCATGGATAATACACCTTATGATTTTTGTATGCACCATACCCCCAAAGACTTAAAAAAAATAATGGGTTTTGTACACCGCACTTTTAATGATACGGATGCCCTTTATTGTATTGAATTTTTCAAACAGCATTTTTCAAAAAATCATTCCTTAGAAACTGCTTTTTTTATCAATCAAATTACTGGCGAAAAAATAAAAACGGTACAAGCGGCACTCACCCATTTCCAGTCCTATTTCATGTCCTTAGAAGACGCACCCAGACGTACACAAAAACACGTTTCCAGCCCAGTTTCCGGATCTACCTGCAAAAGACTCAACATGTTTTTAAGATGGATGATTCGAACTGATCAGCAAGGCGTTGATTTTGGCATTTGGCATTCCATACCAACATCGGCACTAATCATTCCCATTGACGTACATGTAGCCAGGATTTCCAGAACAATGGGCATTTTAAATAGGCCCCAAACCGACTGGCAGGCTGCATTGGAGTTAACCGATTATTGCCGAACTTTAGATCCGAAGGATCCTGCTAAATATGATTTTGCTTTATTTAGCTTGGGCGTGATTGAAAAATTTATTTAATGTTTCTTAATACAATCAATACCTGATAATGGAAATCAATTTGCAATCTCTTGAAAAATTAGACACCCCTCATTTGGAGCAGGCGATTAATGAGTTAATCAAAAATGATTTTTCAAGACTGGTACAAATTCTTTATCGAATTGATGTTTCAGAAGCCAAACTTAAAAACATATTAAGTGCAAATCCAAACGAAGATGCGGGTAAGCTTATTGCACAAGTCATTATTGAACGACTGGCTATTACCAAAAAAGCACGAGAAAGTTTCAATACTACTTTGCGTATAGATGATACGGAGGAAAGGTTATAAAATTATAGATCTCCCAACTGCGGGCGCATGACAATATCTTCTACCACCGCTTGTGGACTTAGTTGCGTTGCAGCATAAATCATTTTAGCAATATCACTAGCTTCCATAATTCTTTTTGGATCCACCCCGGATCCTGACCAGCTATTCGTATACACTGCTCCTGGACAAACTGCGGTCACCTTTATTCCTTGGTCCTTTAATTCCAATCTTAAATTTTTTGAAAAACCCAGTAATGCAAATTTGCTAATACTATACGCCCCTCCATTTTCATAGGCTGCCAAAGAAGCAATTGAACAAATATTAAAAATATGCCCAGCATGATTGGATAGCATACTAGGAAGCAGCGCTCTAGTTAAATGATAAGCCGAAAATAAATTGGTATCTAATTGGGTTTGTAATTGCCCATCTGCTTCGTCTTGTAATTTTCCTGGCACAAAATAGCCTGCATTGTTGACGAGTATAGTAGGGGTTGTTTTTTGTAAGCACCAGTTGGCAAAGTTGGTCACTTCGGCTTGCTTGGATAAATCAGCAGCCATCTGGTGAATTTGCACATTCGGGAATTGCATTGCTAAAGTATCCGCTGTAGTTTTTAAATCACTTGCAGTTTTACTTGTTAAATATACATCATGGCCATGGGATGCAAATGTTTCTGCAATGGCATACCCTATTCCTTTTGAAGCGCCTGTAATCACAATATTCATATAAAAACAATATTAATATGGAGTAAAGATAACGCGCAATCATGTATTTTCGCCACTTATAAAGAACCCAAATTCGGAAACATGCCCTATCAACACTTATTTTTTGACCTCGATCATACCATTTGGGATTTTGAATTGAATTCTAAAGAGACCTTATTGGACTTGCACCAAAAATATAAATTAGCCGACATCGGTATTACCGATTTTGATGCATTCTTTAACCATTACAGCCTACACAATCACCGTTTATGGGATAGGTACACCAAAGGTTTTATTAAACAAGAGGAGCTCAGGTGGAAGCGCATCTACTTAAGTTTACTAGAATATAAAATTGCAGATGAGTCCCTTTCAAGAGCAATGTCATTCGACTATTTAGACATCCTCCCCCATAAAAAAAATCTATTTCCTTATACGATTGAAATATTAGAATATTTAAAGGCGAAAGGATATCAAATGCATTTAATCACCAATGGATTTGAATCCGTGCAATTTAAAAAAATTGAAAATTCAAAATTGTCTCCTTATTTTATTGAAGTAATCACTTCAGAGGGCAGCAATAGCTTGAAACCCAATAAAGAAATTTTTGAGTACGCTTTGGATAAAACAAACGCTTCCTTAAACAAAAGTATTATGATTGGCGATAACGAAAATGCGGATATTCAAGGTGCCATTAATATAGGCATGGATTCCATATTTGTAAATCATATCAATGCAGTGCCTACGGTACATGCCACTTATACCATTACCCATTTAAAAGAGCTAGAGAACATATTGTAGTACATAATTTAAAAAGGCCTCAAACAACTTGAGGCCTTTTTAAATTATGTATGAGTTATGTAATTAGCAGTTCAACGAATTACCAATTTGCCAAAACGGTAATGCCGCCTTTCACTACATCACCAATTTTACAATTGATTTTTGCATCTAAAGGCAATAACAAATCTACCCTGCTACCAAACTTAATAAATCCATATTCCGCCGTTTGGTCAAATTTGGTTCCCACTGTTGCATAATTACAAATACGGCGCGCCAAAGCCCCTGCAATTTGTTTTAATAAAATGCTTCCCTTTTCATTTTCAATCACTACTGACCATCTTTCATTATCAGTAGACGATTTTGGATGCCATGCTACCAAAAATTGACCAGGATGGTATTGATTGTAAATAATATTTCCGGCAATAGGTGTACGATTCACATGCACATTGGCAGGGCTCATGAACACACTTATTTGAATTCTTTTTTCTTTATAATACTCGTCTGGTTGAACTTCTTCAATAACCACCACTTTACCATCGGCTGGAGAAACAATCGCTGTACGATCCTTCGTCCAATTTCTGCTTGGCATCCTGAAAAAAGATACAATAAAAAGAAACAACCCTAAAGTAAGGGCGAATACCGCCCATGCTGCTATTGCGCTTATTGGGAATAGGTAAGAAAAGTTGGCGATATTAAGGGCGCCTACGACTAATGCTGTTAAAGCAATGGTTGCGGTACCTTCTTTGTGAATTGTCATACGAATTATTTATGGCGCAAAGGTAAAACATCTAATAGAGAAATTGAACTATTAGCCATACAAATGGGCCGGCAAATAAAATTGAGTCAAAACGGTCCAAAAAACCGCCATGTCCAGGCATCATATTGCCGCTGTCTTTTACGCCTGCCATTCGCTTTAACTTACTTTCCATTAAATCACCATAATTTCCGGCAATGGCAGCTGTTAAGCAAATGATGAACACTTGTTTTGTATTTTCTAAATGTGGGAAGTAATACTTGTTCACCCAACCGCTTAAGAAGGTGACCATAATCACAGCTAATATTACCCCCGCAATGGTTCCTTCCCATGTTTTATTGGGTGAAATCGAGGAAAGCGGCGTACGTCCAATAAAGGAACCAGCTAGGTAGGCCATTGTATCATTAATCCAAACTGTGGCAATAATAATAAGGGGTAGCATCCATCCCCATTGTGGATATTCATTTGAAACTGGAAGTCCTTTTAATTGAAAAAACAAGGACAAGCCTAGTGGAATATAAATGAGCCCCATAAAACTACTTGCCCAATTTTGCAGGCTCCCCTTTTTTGTAAAAACATCTCCCAATAAAAGTATGACTAGTATTACCGGTACAGCCCGCATCCCAATGAATCGTAAGTAAACATCTTGGATCATGAGTGTTGCAGGAGCAAGCGCCATCATGATGGCCGCGCACAATAAAAGCAAGCCCCAATGATGAAGCAAGGAAATATTTTTATACGCAGGAGTGATAAGCCTAATTAGTTTTTGAAATTCATATAAACACCCGATACTAATTATCAAAAATAAAGTAAAAAAAGACCATTCATTCCACAATAGTCCACTTATCATGATGAAGGCAAAAACAATTGCTGACAAAGCCCTTACCCTAAAAACTGAAAAATTAAATGCCATAGATTTTACAAAATTTAAAAAATATTTTATGCGTCCAATGCATCTAATTTAATTGAATTCACTAATTCTTTTGCAATTACTTCAAACTCCGAGGGGACAAATAATTCCATTTCGCCTAAAAAAACATAACTGCTGTCTTGGCGGTTGAGCATTTTTGCAGGGATACCCTGCTCATTCAATATGCCTTCTACCATTGACACATAGGCTAAACTGGTATTACTGTATTTTTTTTTCCAATCCTGCATTATTGTATTTTTTTAATTGCATAAATAAGAATATGATAAATACGATTGAAATAATTCCCCAATACCAAGGCATGGTTTCATCCATGGTTTGATCTATTTTCTTCTGATCTCCTCTAGCAAAATATAAAACAGTAATGGCAACCCCATTGTTGATAAAGTGCATTAACATGGGTAACCAAATACTTTTAGTCTGCTCATAAATTAATCCGAGCAAAATGCCCAATGCCATTCTTGATAAAAAACCATAAAATGAAAAATGGATTGCACTAAACAAAATGGCAGTAATCACTATAGCCAAGATAGGTGCGCCAGACCAATCCCTTAATGTTTTTTGCAAAGCACCTCTGAAATAAAATTCTTCAGCAATAGAAGGAATCATGGCTACTAAAAACAAGCTAATAAGCAAGTCCCCTATTGAATGCATTTGCATCATTGCCAACATCGCTTGCTTATAGGTATTTTCTAAACCTTTGGCCCATGATTTAAGATCCGCTCCCATGGGTATGGCCTGTGTGACCGTTGCCAATGAACCACTTAACACTAAGCCAAATAAAGCGAGTAAAATGACGATCGCTCCCTGCCTTAGATTAATTTTTTGACTCAAGCCCAAATTGCTTACTATCGCCCCCTTTGAAATGAAGGCCACCACTATACTGGGCAATAAAAAGGCGATTAAAGCAGCTGTTGCATTAGAAATTAAGGCTATACGACCATTTTGGGGCAATAACAACGCTGTTGGAATCTCTAAAAGGTCAATTTTCAGGTATTGGGCCACAAAAAAATAGGTAATGACACTCCCAAGAATAAAGCAAATGGCCGTCACCAACAAGAGCATAAGCAATCGAAGTCCGGGACTAAATTGAAAAAAGCTTCTGGTTTCAGTTTTCATCTAAAAGTATTTTATTGGTACATTTGCACCGCGTCAATCAGATGCAAGATAATGAATTCATATGGTTTCTATAGGCAATATACAATTACCTGACTTCCCCTTATTATTAGCTCCAATGGAGGATGTAAGCGATCCTCCATTTAGGGCAGTGTGCAAGGACAATGGAGCTGATTTAATGTACACTGAATTTATAAGCAGTGAAGGGCTTATTCGTGATGCCATTAAGAGCAAACAGAAATTAGATATCTACGACTACGAGCGCCCCATTGGCATACAAATTTTTGGGGGAGATGAGGAGGCTTTAGCTTTATGTACAAAAATTGTAGACACGGTCAACCCCGATTTAATTGACATTAATTTTGGTTGCCCTGTAAAAAAAGTAGCCATGAAAGGCGCTGGTGCCGGCGTTTTGAAGGATTTGGATTTAATGGTGCGACTTACTGAAGCTGTGGTTAAAAGCACCAACCTTCCTGTAACCGTTAAAACAAGATTGGGCTGGGATGAAAACAGTAAAAACATTAGAGAAGTTGCATTGCGTTTACAGGATGTAGGCATCAAAGCATTGGCAATACATGGACGTACGCGTATGCAAATGTATAAAGGCGAAGCAGACTGGACCCTCATTGGCGAAATAAAAAATGATCCACGTATTCATATTCCCATTTTTGGAAACGGTGACATTAATTCACCTGAAAAAGCGGTAGAATATAAAAATAAATATGGCGTTGATGGCATTATGATTGGTCGAGCTGCCATAGGCTACCCTTGGATATTTAGAGAAATTAAACATTACGTTGAAACAGGAACCAAAAGAGCAGATCCAACCATTGAAGAGCGGGTGGAAGTCGCTAGAAAGCACTTACAAAAGTCATTAGCATGGAAAGGTCCCATCGCAGGCATCAATGAAATGAGAAGACACTACGCCAATTATTTAAAAGGCTTGCCAAGTATTAAGGATTACCGAGCCAAATTAGTGCGTATCACGGACCCTATAGAAATTGAAGCGGTTTTAGATGAAATAAAAGAACAATACAAAGGAATGGTTATTGAATCAGGTAAAATTGTATTAGAAAACTACCACGAACATTGTCCTATCCACTAAATCGCATTTTAAAATACAAAAAAAAGGAGTTTCAACAAAAACTCCTTTTTTTATTTCGATTTACTTGCCTTTTATGGCCGTAATCATATCTGAGGATAATGGATCCACTGTCATTGGAAAATAATGCGTTAGCACCCCCTCCTCATTTATCAAGTATTTACAAAAATTCCATGCGGGTTCTTGATGACACCAACCGTTCATAGTCATATCAGACAACCATTTATGCACTTCGTTTTGATGGTTCTTTTTAATTACAATGCTTTTTTCCATTAAAGGAAAATTAACGCCATAATTTTTTTTACAAAAATTCACAATGTCCGTATTGTCTTTTGTTTCCTGCTCTTTAAAATCATTGGATGGGAACCCAATGATGACTAACTTATCTGCAAACTGATGGGAGAGTTTTTCTAAGGCTTCATATTGTGCAGTAAATCCGCAATCACTTGCCGTATTAACAATTAATACTTTTTTACCTTTTAAGGTAGAAAAATTAAAATCATTCCCACTAATATCTTTAGCCGTTAAGGTATAAAAGGGGACGGCAGGCGCCGCATTGTTTTTATTGATTTGGATTTGTTTCTTACCACTTGCTTTGCTCGTCCACATGATGGCAGGATACAAAGTTTTTAAAACAGACTGCCTATAGGACATGCCTGATTTTTTCATAAGCAATGTAGCAGTGACCAATACGCCTAAAGCAATGGCAGTTTTTATCATAATGGATGATTTTATTTTCAATGAAATCCAATGTTTAATTATATAATAATGCCAAACCCTACCCTATCAAGCGTTTCAACAACCAACCCTTTCCTTTATACGGAGGATATTTAAAGCTCGGATCAATCCAAGTTGGTGTTTTTAAAACCGATTTAGGATGGGTAAATGTATCAAAACTAGACTTGCCATGATACGCACCTAACCCGCTATACCCTCTTCCCCCAAATGGCAATGCATGATTGGTGATATGCATCGTAGCATTGTTCACACAAGCACCCCCTGAAGGCACATTGGTTAACCAATACTGCTCATCCGCCTTGTTTTCAGTGAACACATAAAATGCCAATGGATTTGGATTTTTGTGTATCACTGCCAGTGCCTCTTCATTGGACTGATACGTGATAATAGGAAGTAAAGGGCCGAAAATTTCCTCTTTCATAATATTGGCATCTGCATGGATGCCTGTCATGATGGTTGGTTCAATAAACAAGCGCGCCCGATCCGATTGGCCACCGTACACAATTTCACCTTCCGATAAATAGGCAGTTAATCGAAGCCATTGTTTATCGTTAATAATTTTACCATAATGCTCGGACTCTATGGCGTTTTCTCCATAAAAGGATTGTATTGCTTTAATTAATTCTTTAATAAACGCCTCTTTTAATTCAGTAGGCACCAAAACATAATCAGGTGCAATGCACATTTGACCTGCATTGGAATATTTTGGACTGGCAATACGACGAGCTGCTACTCGAATATTTGCATCAGAAGTAATCACCGCAGGACTTTTACCCCCTAGCTCTAATGTAACTGGGACTAATTGTTCCGCTGCGTATTTGTAAATGATTTTACCAACAACGGTGCTGCCGGTATAAAAAATATGGTCGAATTTATTTTCTGTCAATAAGGGAGGAATCACAGTGGCTCCATCTCCTTCAACATAAATTATATAATTTTCTGGAAACAATGAATGAATAATTTCACCCATCACTTTTGCGGTGGCAGGGGCGAATTCACTCGGTTTTAAAACTGCACAATTTCCGCCTGCAATAGCGCCAATCAATGGTGTAAACAATAATTGAAAAGGATAATTCCAAGGTGCAATTATACATACCACCCCTAAAGGCTCTTGCATCACAAAACTAGCAGAAGGCTGATTGACTAAATTCGTGGACACCGTCTTAGGTTGCATCCATTCTTTTAAATGATCAATAGTATAATTTAATTCACTCAAGAAAAATCCAATTTCTGTAGCCCAAGCATCCTCATTGGTTTTTCTCAAATCGGCATACAGGGCCTGGTATAGGATTGCCTCAGATTCCAGCACCACTTTTTTTAGTCGCTTTAGCTGATTAATTCTAAATTCATAGGACTGCGTAACACCGCTTAAAAAATAAGTACGTAAAGGCTGAATAGTAGTATCCATAGGATAAGATTATAGAGCAATTTAAGCTATAATAACGAAAGGGCGATGGAATTGTTCATTCATCAAAATAATTCTGATTTTCAATATTTTTTTAATAATTTAACGGTACTAATTAAACGATTAAATTTTCATAAATAACGATTGCTATGTCCAAAAAAAAACAAGACAATACAAGAAGAGACTTTATTAGAAATTCAGCTTTAGCACTGGGTGGATTTTATATTCTTCCACGACATGTATTGGGCGGTAAAGGATTCACCGCACCTAGTGATAAAATTCAAATTGCAGGCATAGGCGCCGGCGGTAAAGGGGAAAGTGATTTGTTCTCTTTTTACAGTAGTGGAAAAGCGGAGATTGCTTTTTTATGTGATGTAGATGATCGTCAAACTGCACTCAGTCGCAAGCGCTATCCAAATGCAAAGCTGTACAAAGATTATAGAGAGATGTTAGAAAAAGAGCACAAGCATATTGACGCTTGTTCTGTTTCAACACCCGATCACATGCACGCGGTGCAAGCGATGGCTGCCATGCAACTTGGCAAACATGTGTATGTTCAAAAACCAATGGCACATGATATATATGAAGCAAGAATGATGACCAAAGCAGCACATGACTATAAAGTAGTCACCCAAATGGGCAACCAGGGTGCTTCTGGGGATGGGGTTCGCATGCTTCAGGATTGGTACAACGAAGGATTGATTGGGGATGTGCATACTATTTATTGTTATACTGACCGACCAGTATGGCCGCAGGGGGTCATTCGTCCTGTAACGGCCAATGAAATTCCCAAAGAATTAGATTTTGATTTATGGTTAGGTACGGCCCCTAAAAAAGATTATTTCACCGATTTATTGCCCTTTAACTGGAGAGGTTGGTGGGATTATGGAACCGGTGCTTTAGGTGACATGGCCTGTCATATTATGGCACCTGCATTTGCCGTATTAGGCTTAGGGTATCCAGTATCAGCAGAGTGTAGTGTAGCAACAAGGTATACTGCGCCGTGGCAAAGAGTGTATTCACCAGACAGCCCGCCAGCTGCATCCCATATTATTTTAACTTTTAGAGGTAAGTTTAACAAACACAAAGGCAGCAATAAAGTAACTGAAATTAAATTGCATTGGATGGACGGCGGTATCCAGCCTGAACGTCCTGCTGAATTGGGACCTAATGAAGTAATGGGTGATGGAGGCAATGGAATTATTTTTGAAGGTAGCAAGGGAAAAATGATGGCAGGTACCTATGGTATCAATCCTCAATTATTGCCAACCAATTTAACTAAACAAACTAAGGTTCCGCAGTCTGTGGCAAGGGTTAAAAATGGAGATGCAGGCCACTATGCAGCCTGGGTTGAAGCATGTATCGCCGGTGTGGGAAGTAAGGAACATAAATTATTGAGTTCTAATTTTGACATTGCAGGTCCTTTAACAGAATCGGTACTCATGGGCAATTTAGCCATTCGTAGTTATGATTATAAGTCAACGGATAGCAAGGGCAACACTACGTATCCAGGACGCAATATTCAATTATTATGGGATGGACCAAATATGAAAATTACCAATTTTGAACCAGCCAATCAATTTGTGCAAAGAACCTACCGTGAAGGTTGGAGCTTGGGTGTATAAGCATCCTAAAATTTAAATAATTCAATCTCAAATCCCTTCGAATTTTCGAGGGGATTTTTTTACTTAACTTCGGAATGGTTTATTTAAAACGAATAGGGGCCATTTTCAAATGATCCATATAATTTTTACCATCTAATTGAACGCAATGAACAATCAGCTACAAGACCAGTTTTTATTAAGAAAAGATATTCATTTTTTAAACTTTGGTTCCTTTGGTGCAACACCTAAACCCATATTTGAAAATTACCAACATTGGCAAACCGTATTAGAAGCAGAGCCTGTGCAGTTTATTGCCTTTGACGGTTATGATTATTTGTCTACTTCAAGAGCAGCCCTTGCAAAATTCTTACAGGTCAACGATAAGGATGATTTAGTATATGTAACCAATCCAAGCTTTGCTATAAATATCATTGCGAAAGCTTTTCCATTAAATGAGGGAGATGAAATTTTAGCAACCGATATTGAATATGGTGCCTGTGATAGAACCTGGGACTACTATTGCGCACAAAAAAAAGCAGTATATAAAAGGCAAAAAATAAATTTACCCATCACGACCAAAGATCAATTCATTGAAGACTTTTTTAAAGGACTCACACCTAACACCAAGGCCATATTTATAAGTCATATTACGAGTGCCACTGCACTCATCTTCCCGATTAAAGAAATATGTGCAATTGCTAAATCAAAAGGTTTAATTACGATTGTAGATGGAGCACATGCACCAGCGCATATCCCTTTAAAGATCAATGAATTGGATGTTGATTTTTATGTAGGCGCCTGCCACAAATGGATGATGGCGCCTAAGGGAGCTAGTTTTTTATACGCCCACAAAAGTGTACAGCATGTATGTGAACCATTGGTGGTGAGCTGGGGATACAAAGCCGCTAAGCCTTCCAAATCAACATTTTTAGACTACCACCAAATGATTGGTACACGCGACTTTTCGGCATTTTTGACGATACCTAAATGCATTGAATTTATGGAGGAACACCATTGGCCGTCCATATCTAAACAATGTCACGAAATGGTGCTTGCCAATGCCCAACAATTTTATACTTTACTTGGCACACAACCTATAAGTCCATTAAACAATGAGTGGATTGGACAAATGATTAGTATTCCCATACACACCAAGGAACCCGAACTACTACAAAGAAAATTATTCAAAGAATTTAATATTGAAATTCCCATCATGCGTCAAGGGGAGGATATATATATGCGCTATTCTATCAATGCATTTAATTGCATTCAAGATTTAGAAGCATTACACAAGGCCCTTACGGATATTATGAATACCACTGACTTAATTTTAATAGAAAAGAATTGATTAGAAGAAAATACTAATTTGAGACGTGCTTTCGAGCTACGCGCATGGCGAGACGAGCATTAAGTATTTTATATAAGGTTAGCGTTAAATTAAATTTACCATTTCAAGGTTTTCATATAAGCTCCATCGGCTGCTGCTGCATCTAATTCGTTGGTGCCCCTATAGTCTTCTTGTTCAGCAAACATATGTTGCACCCCTTGCTTTGCCACTAATGGCAATAAGGCTTTGTAATCAATAGTGCCTTTTCCAATGATACAGGATTCGTGCCCTATCGCTGTGTTCGTTTTCATCAAGTCTTTAACATGAACTAGTTTAAAACGATTGGGATACTTTTTCATATAAGCGACTGGCTCAATGTCTGCTACCCTGGTCCAGTACAAATCCATTTCAAAGTCAACGATTTCTTGATTGGTATTTTTCATCAAAATATCCTGAGGAAGAATACCATCCATTGGCCTGAATGAATAATCATGGTTATGATACGCAAAACGAAGTCCATGTTTTTTAGCTATTTTACCGCACTCATTAAATTCGTCCGCAAATTGCTTAAAGTTTTCAATTGACTTTTGAGGCCCCTTATGTGCGCAAATTAAATACTTGATGCCTATTTCACCCGCTTCGGCAGCTTTGCGCTCAAAGGATTTAAAGTCGCCGGTATCATTACAATGGGAGGAAACAATATTCATTCCTAAATCATCCATTACTTTTTTGAATTCGGTGTTTTTCATTCCCCAAAACATGCCTTTCATCCCCTCGAAGCTTTCCACTTTTTTATACCCGCATTTGGATAAATGCGTTAACACCCCCATTGGGTCTTTATCTAAGGCCATTTTCACTGACCACAATTGTATCCCAAAGGATGGGTTGGGTTTAACCATCGCCATTAATTCATTTGAAAATGGAATGGATAAAGCCATCGCCGTTAATGCCGAATTGCGGATAAAAGTTCTTCTTGAATGATTCATTATACTATTTTTTACAAACCTTGTTAATTAATTAAAGCATCTATTTAGCTAGTTGCCCATGCTTTTTCACCTTTCTTATAGGGATAAGAACCGATAAATTTGCCGGGTACGGCTACATAGCGAAGTACTTTGGTAGCACCTACTTCAGAACTAAAGAATCCTGACAAAGTCAACTCTTTAATCATTCTAAAATAATGTGTAGGATCCCTCTCTTTCTTTGTTTTTTGGTATTCCTTCGCTTCCTTATCAAGCACTTCTAATAAAGTTGTACGTTGAGCCGGAGTAGACTCCATAAAACTTTTACTATTTAATTTTTTAGATGCGGCTTCTAATTTTTTCATGCCTTCCATAAAAATAGTTTGGTCCTTTGTTTCATAACAATCATTGACCATCACGGACATAAACTCTCCCACTTTCGCTTCTTTAGCGCCTGGAGTATTGGTGGCAGGTAAAATAGTTTCAGCTACTTCATTTAAAAATGCAATATCTTCTTTTGAAAATGTGACCCCTTTTGAATTGGTTTTACAGCCAGCTAAAAAAACTTCAGCGCCTAAAACAGTTCCTCCCATAATAATAGCTACTCTGGATAAGGCTTCTCTTCTATTCATCATATAATTATCTTTTAAAATTGTGATGTTAATGTAATTACAAGTTTCCTTTTTTCAATTCACTTACTGCAAATTCAGCAGCACGTGCAGTGAAAGCCATGTATGTTAAGGAAGGATTCACACAGGAAGCACTGGTCATAAATGCACCATCCGTTACAAATACATTTGGCGCATCCCATACTTGGTTATTGCCATTCAATACGGAAGTTTTAGGATCCTTACCCATACGTGCAGTGCCCATTTCATGTATACCGCGACCTGGAGTACCGTCACCATCATGGGCCGTTACATTTTTAATGCCCGCTTTCTCTAACATTTCCTGTGCATCGGCCATCATGTCCTTGCGCATTTTAAGTTCATTGTCTTTTAATTCACAATCAATATTCAAGACATTTAAACCCCATTTATCTTTTACTGTTTTATCGAGGGTTACTTTATTGGTTGGGTCTGGCAACATTTCGCCAAAACCGCCCATGCCAAATGTCCAAGTACCTGGTTCAGTAATTGCTTCTTTAAACGCTGATCCAATACTGAATTCTGCAACTTCATGTTGCCATCCTTGTCTTGAACCTCCACCCTGGTAACCAAATCCACGTAAATAATCACGCTTATCCGCACCCACATTTCTAAATCGCGGAATATAAAATCCGTTGGCACGTCGACCAAAAGTATATAAATCCTCATACCCTTCAACGGTTCCACCTGCACCTACGCCCAAATGGTGGTCCATTAAATTTTTACCTAAGGCATCCGAACTACTTCCCAATCCACCTTCCCAAACATCCGTTGCTGAATTCATTAAAATCCAAGTACTGTTTAAAGTAGAAGCGTTTAAGAAAATAATTTTCGCGCTATACTCAATGGTCTTATTTGTTTCCGCATCCAATACCTCCACACCGGTTGCACGTTTTTTATCCTTATCATATAACACTTTCGTTACAATACTAAAAGGCCTTAATGTTAATTTACCAGTTGCCATGGCAGCGGGCAAGGTAGAGGACTGTGTACTAAAATATCCTCCGAATGGACATCCCAACCAACATTTATTTCTGAACTGACAACCTGGACGACCACCATGTGGAACCGTAATATTTGCAGTACGTCCAATAATTAAATGTCTTGAACCTTTATAAATATCTTTTAATCTTGCAGCTACATCTTTTTCTACACAGGTTAAATCCATGGGTGGCAAAAACTGACCATCAGGCAATACATCAATGCCGTCTCGGTTTCCAGAAATACCCGCAAATTTTTCTACATAATCATACCAAGGTGCAATTTCCTTATAACGTACAGGCCAGTCCACCCCATGCCCATCCTTTGCATTGGCTTCGAAATCCAAATCGGACCAACGGTAACTTTGGCGTCCCCACATTAAGGAACGTCCCCCTACATGATAGCCTCTAAACCAATCAAAACGTTTGGTTTCAACATAAGGATGATCCTTATCAACACACCAATAATCCAAGTTGGTTTCATTTAAAGGATAGTCTCTTTTTAATACAGGATAGTCCTGAATCATTTGCTGTGTTCTTCCTCCACGATGCGGAAACTCCCAAGCTTCTTTATTTGCATTTACATAGTCTTTAATATGCTCAATATTCCTTCCACGCTCAAGCATTAATACATTCAAACCTTTTTCAGTTAATTCTTTTGCCGCCCAACCACCACTGATGCCAGAGCCTACAACGATTGCGTCATATTTTTGTCCCGCCATTTTAATTATTTTTTATTGTAAAAGATATTGTTATTAATAATGATTGTTAAATGAATTAAACATCGCAAATTTTAATTGCGTTTTTTAAAGAAGCAACCGGATCCTTGTCCGCCGGCATAAATTCTTGTGCAACATATCCTGTGTAACCCGTTGCCACTATTGCCCGCATGATGGCAGGATAATTTAATTCCTGACGCTCATCAATCTCATGCCTGCCTGGTACCCCCGCGGTGTGATAGTGTCCAAAGTATTGATGATGGTCTTGAATAGAACGTATAATATCTCCTTCATCAATTTGCATATGATATATGTCAAATAGAATTTTAAAATTAGGTGACCCCAATCGCTTACACAACTCAATACCCCAGGCCGATGAATCTCCCATATAATCCTTGTGGTCAATTTTTGAATTGAATAATTCTATTTGAATAATCACCCCCATTTGCTCGGCATAAGGCATGATTTTTTTTAATCCAGTAACACAATTTTGCAAACCAGTTTCATCATCCATTCCATTTCGGTTGCCTGCAAAACAAATTAAATTTTTATAGCCCGCTTCCGACACCAACTTAATCCCTTCTAAATAATCTTTGATAAGCCAATCATGATTTTTTACATCATTCCACCCCTTGGTTAAACTGGTTTCTCCTGGCGTATAACACATGGAGCAGTTAAGCCCATATTGTTTTGCGATTGGCCATTCATTTGGCTTCAATAAATCAATAGCACCAAAGCCTATTTGATTTACCACCTTACATAAATCTTCCAATGGCATATCACTATAGCACCACCTGCAAACAGAATGATGTATATTTCCTTTTAACGCTTTGGGGAATTCAGATTGAGTAGATTCATCCACCGCAGCCATTAATGATTTTGGCAGCGTCACTCCAGCCGCAATGGCTGCAGAACCCGTTAACACCTGCTTAAGTAAGCTACGTCTATTTACAGAATTTGACATGGCAAGTAATCCTAAGTTTAGCAAATCGTTTTGATTTGTTAAATGTAAATTTTATTTAGAACCTTTTAAAATATTTTTGACTAGAAAATGACATTTTTTAAGAAAATAGGAGGAAATTGCTAGGGTGTTATTGTGAAAGTGTTATTCTGACACAATAATAACCATTGTCAGGCTTTATAAATTACATTAATAATGAATAGAAAATTACGCATGGGCATGGTTGGTGGTGGCCAAGATGCATTCATCGGGGCCATTCATCGCATCGCAGCGAATATGGATGGCTTAATAGAATTAACTTGTGGAGCATTAAGTATTAACCCTGAAATAGCCGTTGCTTCAGGCAAAGCTTTGTTCTTGCCCGAATCAAGAACCTATCTAACCTACGAAGAAATGATCAAGGCGGAAGCAGCTTTGCCAGCAAATGAAAGAATAGATTTCGTTACCATCGTAACACCCAACTTTGCCCATTTTGCTCCAGCCATGATGGCATTAGATCATGGTTTTAATGTGGTGATTGAAAAGCCAATTACTTTTTCATTAGCGGAAGCAAAGCAATTAAAACAAAAATTAGACGAAACAGGACTGCTGCTTTGCTTAACGCATACCTATTCCGGTTATCCAATGGTAAAACAAGCGAAGGCCCTAGTTCGCGAGGGCAAACTAGGTAAGATTCGCAAGGTTTGGGTGGAATATCCACAGGGTTGGTTGAGTCGTTTATCTGAAAGAGAGGGCAATGCGCAAGCCGCATGGAGAACGGATCCAAAAAAATCAGGTAAAAGCTCGGTAATGGGCGATATTGGAACACATGCTGCTCATTTAGCAGAATATATCACTGGCGCAAAAATTACGGAGGTTTGTGCCGAGTTAAATACATTAGTGGACGGTCGTGTGATGGACGATGATGGTGCAGTGATGTTGAAATTTGACAATGGTGCCAAAGGGGTATTAATGGCTTCACAGGTTGCTGCAGGTGAAGAAAATGCTTTGAAAATTAGAGTGTATGGCGAAAATGGGGGAATAGAGTGGTTCCAACATGAGCCCAATAGTTTAATGGTGAAATGGTTGGATCAGCCAACGCAAATAGTAAGAGCGGGTGGCAACTATGGTGCACATTTGTCTTCCTTTGCTACACATAATTGCCGTACGCCAGGAGGGCACCCCGAAGGTTACCTTGAAGCATTTGGAAATATTTATCGCAATTTTGCATTGACCTTAGGATGTAAAATAGATGGCAATATGCCTACCCCTGAAATGTTGGATTTTCCAGGAGTGGAAGACGGAATTAGAGGCATGGCCTTTATTGACAATGTAGTAGCATCCGCACATTCAGATAAAAAGTGGACTCCTTACGTATTGTAAAATGAATTATAAAATGTTGAAGTAAATCATCTTTACTTTTAAAAAAAATAAAATGACAACAGTAAAAGGACCCGGAATATTTTTAGCTCAATTTATGGGCGACACTGCACCCTTCCATACTTTAGAGGGTATTTGCAAATGGGCAGCAGGCCTGGGTTTTAAAGGGGTGCAAATACCAAGTTGGGATGCGCGTTGCATTGATTTACAAAAAGCGGCAGAAAGCAAAACCTATGCCGATGAAATCAAAGGCATCGTTCAAGCAGCAGGTTTAACCATCACGGAACTGTCCACACATTTGCAGGGACAACTTGTAGCTGTTCATCCAGCATATGATGCCCAGTTTGATGGCTTTGCACCAGCAGAAGTTCGAGGTAATGCAAAAGCAAGGACCGAATGGGCTGTGCAACAATTAAAATATGCAGCCAAGGCATCACAAAATTTAGGACTTAACGCATCGGCTACATTTAGCGGTGCTTTATTATGGCATACTGTTTATCCTTGGCCGCAACGTCCTGCAGGATTGGTGGAAACGGGATTTACCGAACTTGCAAAAAGATGGATGCCCATTTTAAATACCTATGACGAAGCAGGCGTTGACTTATGTTATGAAATTCACCCTGGCGAAGATTTACATGACGGCGTTTCCTATGAGCTATTTTTAGAAAAAGTAAATCAGCATCCACGTGCCTGTTTATTATACGATCCATCCCATTTAGTATTACAATGCATGGACTACTTAGGATATATTGATGCCTATCATGAGCGCATTAAAATGTTTCATGTAAAAGATGCCGAATTTAATCCTACGGCGAAACAAGGAGTGTACGGTGGTTATCAAAATTGGATTGATCGCGCAGGAAGATTCAGGTCATTAGGGGATGGTCAAGTTGATTTTAAAAGTATCTTTAGCAAATTAGCGGCATACGACTATCAAGGATGGGCAGTGATGGAATGGGAATGTTGCTTAAAACATCCTGAAGTGGGTGCTGCTGAAGGAGCAATATTCATTCAAAACAATATTATTAAGGTTACCGAAAAAGCCTTTGATGATTTTGCAAGCACAGGTAAAGACGAAGCTTTTAATAAAAAAATATTAGGCATTCAATAATTATAACATAAACGAATAAAAATTAAAGTATGAAAAAGGTTTTAGTAACAATGCTTGCAGTAGTGGCACTAATTGCTTGTGGAGGAAATAAAGATAAATCTGCCCAAACGGACATTAACAATGAGACTGCCAACAGTTCGGCAAATTCATTATCATCCAATCCAGATTATACAAAAGGGTTGGCATTAATAGGCAAGAGTGACTGTTTAACCTGCCATAAAGCAAATGAAAAAAATATCGGACCAGCGTATAAGGACGTAGCAGAAAAATATGAAAACACCGAAGACAATGTAAAAATGCTTGCAGGGAAAATTATTAAAGGAGGAAGTGGCGTATGGGGTAATATTCCAATGACACCTCACCCATCCATAAGTCAAGAAGATGCTGAAGCAATGGTTAAATATGTTTTTCTATTAAAAAAATAAGGTCTTAAAATCAACAACAACGCATGAAAAATTTAGTACTTGCTCTTTGTACATTACTTGTTTGCACAAAACTAACTGCACAAGAAAAATGGATTAATTTATTTGATGGCAAAACAACCAATGGATGGCATAGTTTTGGCGAAAAAACAGCAGGTGCAGCATGGAAAGCAGTTGACGGAGCCCTTGTTTTTGATCCAGCAGCGAAAGTAAATGGCCAAGGCGGCGGGGATATTGTAACAAATGAAGGATTTACCAATTTTCATTTACAATTAGAATGGAAAATTTCCAAGAATGGCAATAGTGGAATTATCTTTTTTGTACAGGATGATCCTAGCAAATACAAAAACACTTGGCATACTGGACCTGAAATGCAAGTATTAGATAATAATGGTCATGAAGATGCGAAAATTATTAGTCATCGCGCAGGAAATTTATATGATTTAATTGTAGGCAATGAAGATCATGTGAAACCTGCTGATGAATGGAACAAAGTGGACATTATTAGCAATAAAGGCGTGCTAGAATTTAAAATGAACGATGTGACTGTTGTTAAAACACATTTAGGAGATGATGCTTGGAAGGAATTAATCAGAAGATCAAAATTTTCAAAAGGAGAGTCTCCTGATTTTGGAAAAGTATTTTCAGGACACATTGCATTACAGGACCACGGAGACAAAGTGTCTTACCGAAATATTCGTATTCAAAAGTTATAGTTGATTTTGGAAAACATACATGAAAATTTTATGCGTCAGGCCCTCGTACAAGCACAGAGGGCCTTTGACGTTGATGAAGTACCCGTAGGAGCGGTGATTGTAATGCATGGTAAGATCATTGCCAAAGCTCATAACCAAGTGCAACTGTTGAAGGACGTAACAGCACATGCCGAAATATTAGCCATTACCAGCGCCTGCGAAAGCATGCAAATGAAATATTTGCCAGATGCTACTTTATATGTAACCGTAGAACCTTGTTTAATGTGTGCCGGCGCATTGTATTGGAATAAGATAGGCCACATTGTTTTTGGCGCCTACGATGAAAAAAATAGTTACCGCCGTGTAACGGAAAAAAATCCTTTCCACCCCGCCACTACTTTGGAAGGCGGTATCTTAAAAGAGGAATGTGCCGAACTCATGCAGGCATTTTTTAGAGCAAAGCGATAACTCAGCATATATACCTAATTTTAAAAAAAATCCACGCTATCGTTTGAATCAAGCGAAAGCATTGTAATTTTACAAATCATTCATCAAACAATTAAATAAAAAATATGTCATTTACTTTACCAGCGTTACCCTACGCACACGAAGCATTAGAGCCTCATTTTGATACCTTAACCATGCAAATTCACCATGGCAAGCATCACCAAGCATACGTTGACAATTTAAACAAAGCAATTGCTGGTACACCGAATGAAGGCAAAAGCATAGAAGAATTAATAGCTGTTGCAGGCACCATTAGTCCTGCAGTGAGAAACAATGGCGGTGGTCACTGGAACCATAGCTTTTTTTGGGCTAGCTTGGCACCCAATGCAGGGGGCAATCCAACAGGCGCTGTAGCGGAAGCAATTGATGCTGCATTTGGAAGCTTTGATGCTTTCAAAGAAAAATTTGCTGCAGCAGGCATGACGCGTTTTGGAAGTGGTTGGGCTTGGTTAATTGTGAAAGAGGGCAAATTAGAAGTTAGTTCTACACCCAATCAAGACAATCCTTTAATGGATGTTGCCGAAGTAAAAGGCACTCCTTTATTAGGTGCGGATGTTTGGGAACATGCTTACTATTTAAAATACCAAAACAGAAGAGCCGATTATTTAGCTGCCTTTTGGAATGTAGTAAACTGGACGGTGGTTGCGGAAAGATTTGCAGCTGCGAAATAGTTACAAAAAATAAATTTGATTTTAAAACCGTCTCTTCATAGGGACGGTTTTTTTATAAAAAGGATTGTGATCAAATGCATATTAAGGAACAGGGTCATAACCATGACCTCCTCCTGGATGACATTTACTTAAACGCTTGGCCCCTAGAAAAATTCCTTTTATGGGGCCATACTTTTTGATAGCCTCCGCAGTGTATTGAGAACAGGTGGGTGTATACCTACATTTGCTTCCTCCTAAATAAGGGGAAAGTGCATACTGATAAAATTTTATGAGCATTAAAAAAGGAAAAGCGATGGTCTTTTTTAAGGTATTCATTTTACTTGCTGTTGGCGGTATTTAATTTTTCAGAAAGTCGCTTTAATAACTGACTTAGTTTTTCTTGAATCTCTACCTGTGAAAGTACGGTGGCGTCTGTATATAAAAAAAACAAGTTAACACGTTTCCCCTGCAATGCAGTGCTGGCAAGGAATGCAGGTTTTTCTAATCGATAGCCTTCCCGCAACAATCGTTTTACTCTATTGCGCTGAACTGCCTTTCGAAAGGTTCTGCTTGGTGCCCCAACACCTGTTTGCAATTGTCCTTTTTCCTGTATTAGTTGTAAGTCCAAAAAAGGATTGGGTAATATGGTACTTAAGGTCGCATATTCCTCAATGGTGTAAATTAACTTTATGGGGAATGCATTCATAGAAAGGCCCTTAGCAAACAAAAACTGGGTTTGTTTTCTACTCTTTAATTTGTCTTCCTTTTTATATGAATATAATTTTGACAAAGCAGTGTGTTAAGGGAATCTGGTGAATGATTAAGCACATTAAAAAAGTCCCCTCCCAAAAGGAAGAGGACTTTAAAATTATAAGTTTCTTTCGATTAAGATTAAATTATTTTAATCCTTTCTCGCTAGATACAGTTAGTTTCTTGCGTCCTTTCTTACGGCGACTAGCTAATACTTTACGACCATTAGCTGATTCCATACGCTTACGGAATCCATGAACAGATTTACGACGACGTTTATGAGGTTGGAATGTACGTTTCATATTCTACTTTTTTTATCGGGTTATTAGGAGTATTCCTATATGCCCTTTTGTTTTATACTTTTGTTCAAAATCCGTTTCTAATAGCAGTCACCATACCACTACCCGTGAAAGGACGGCAAAAATAGGGTTTTTTTTGAAATCTTAGGCTAAATCTGTGTGTTTTGCTTCAATTTTTTGGCCAAAAAAAGCACTTGCCTGCTTTTCGAAGGTCTCGGCATTGTCCGTGGTATAAAATTGAATCTGGCCCTGTTGACTACATTTTGCCACAATTTCGGGGTGATTTTCAAGGTATTGAGCTAAGCTTTCCGCTATAATAGGTCCCTGTGAGATCAATTTGACCCCATTGGGCAAATAGGACTGGATTTTTCCTGCCATTAATGGATAATGAGTACAAGCAAGCAAAATAGTATCAATATCGCCAGATTGGCTAAATAACTGGTCTAAATAGGCTTTGATAAAGTAGTCCGCACCTGGTTGATCGTATTCTCCATTTTCGATGAGGGGCACCCACATTGGACATGCCTGTTGATGAACCTGCAGGCTAGGAAAAAATTTACCCATTTCAATTAAATAGCTATCACTTTGAACTGTACCAACCGTAGCCATAATGCCTACATGACCTGTTTTGGTGAAATTACCCAACACTTCTGAAGAAGGTCGGATGACGCCTAAAACACGTTTATCGGGTCCCATGCTTGGTAAATCTAATTGTTGAATATTACGTAAAGCCTTGGCAGAAGCTGTATTGCAAGCCAAAATAACCAAGGAGCAACCCTGATCAAAAAACCATTTTACTGCTTCCAGGGTATATTCATACACCGTTTCAAAGGACCTCGTTCCATAGGGAGCACGGGCATTGTCTCCTAAATAGAGATAATCATATTGAGGCAATTGTTTTTTCAATTCCTTCAATATGGTTAACCCCCCATATCCACTATCAAAAACGCCAATAGGTGCTGACATCATTAAAAAATTATTACTGTAAAACTAAGAACCTCGTTGCATAACAACGAGGTTCTTAAGAAATATATTTATAAAATATTAGTTCTTTTTAGGAGCCGCTTTTGCTGGAGCAGCGCCTGTTGCAGCTCTGAAAGCTTCTTCGTACTCTTTAGGTAAAGCTAGTTTCATTTTCAAAGCCACTCTAATCGCTAAGTTATCGCCAATAGAAGGTTGATAGTAAGGAGACAAAGCCGATGCGTTCAACACCCATGTGTATTTGCTTTCAGCAGTGATTTCATTCAAAGTCTCATATACTTTTTTCTTGAATGGGAACAACAATTGCTCTTGCTTTTGTTGCATTGCCTCTTGTTGGTACTGTTGCCAGTTAATTAACTTATACTTTAATTTATTTAACTCAGTAGTTGCCATATCCAAAGCAGCAGTTGCTTTTTTGGTTGCATATTCTATAGAGTCTTTTTTAAAGTTACTATCAGCTCTTTGGTATGCTTTAAAAGTATACGCATATTCAGCTTGTAAAGAATCTTTGCCATAAGATTGTAATGCAGAATCTAACCCTTGTAAATTTGGGTGTAAGCTAATCATGAATTGCTCATCGAAATAACCAATTTTCACTGGAGTTTGTGCAGAAGCACTCTTTGTGAAAGAAACTGCCACTAACAAAATGGCTGCGAATAAAAAACCTTTTTTCATTTGTTCTATTTTTTGTGTTTATTTTATTAATTATTGATCCCCAATTGTCTTAATACTTCATCGCTTTTATCCAATTTTGGGTCAGCAAATATAATGGTTATTCCTTCACTTTTGTCCAAAATGAAGTCATAAGCGTAAGAAGCAGCCAATTTTTGAACTGCATTGTATACTTTGTCTTGAATGGGCTTTACCAGCTTTTGGCGCTCTTTGAACAAATCCCCCTCATACCCAAAGCGCTTTTTTTGCAGGTCCCTCAATTCTTTTTCCCTTACAAAAAGCTCGTCTTCACGCTTCTTTTTTAGCTCTTCTGAAAGCATAAATTGCTCAGCCTCATAGTTTTTGTACATTTTATCCAAGGCAATTTGCTTGGCATCAATCTCAGATTGCCATTGGTCTCCCAAGGCTTTTAATTTTTTGTCTGCCTCTTTATATTCTGGTATTTTTTCCAAAATATACTTTGTATTAATCACCGCATATTTTGTTTGGGCCTGAGCGGCAAATACAAAAAATAAGCTAAATGCTACTACTGTGAAAAGTTTATTGAAATGCATAATCAAATGATTTTTATACGATTAACTATTCTGGTTCAAATCCAAGCATAAAGGTAAAGCGACCCGCATCTTTAAATGAGTTGGTACTGTTAAGTCTGTCAATACCAATACCATAGTCAAACCCTAACAATCCAAACATGGGTAAAAAGAAGCGCATACCCAAACCAACAGATCTACGCAATTCAAATGGATTATAGTCCTTCATGCTATACCATCCATTGGCTGCTTCAAAAAATCCAAGTGCGTAAATAGTACTGCTAGCTGCTAAACTTAATGGATATCTTACTTCCATTGCATATTTATTGAAAATAGTAAAGTGCTGCGTAGCATTTTGTTGATCCGGATTTATTTTAGGATTAGAATTTTGGTAAACGGGGTATCCTCTTTGTGCAATGATGTCATATCCAAGCAATGCAAATTGATTACTCAAACCCGCATCTCCTACCTGAAAACGCTCAAAAGGAGAAATACTTAAATTGGTATTATACCTTCCAACGAAACCATATTTTGCGGCAAAACGTAACACGAATTGTTTATTGCGTTCCTCTCCAGCTGGCTTGCCAAGTGGAATAAACCATTCGCCGTTAAATCTCCATTTATGGTATTCCAATAATTCAAATTGGTTCTCCCCTGAATTTACAGACGGATTAATCAATGAATAAGGGGGCGTTAATTGCGCGCTCAATAAAAAGTTAGAACCTGTTCTTGGGAACAAAGGTTGGTCAATTGAAGTTCTTTGTAAAGACAGTCTAAGATTAAAGTTATTTACATTCCCATTTTTAAAATTGGGCAAGTTATACGGATCAATTGGATAGTTTTTTAAAGCATAACGCGTATAGTTTAATCCCGAACTAAATGAGAAATAGTCATCAGGCCAAGTAAGCTGACGATTAAAGGTAATCGTAGCACCCGTCGTTGATATATATTGATTGTCCGCAGCATTAATGTCATACATCCCTGTGGTTGCATCAATTGTTTGACCAAATTTTGTATTAAAAATACTTACCGATAAGGAGTTTCTTTTTACCCCACCAAACCAAGGTTCCGTAAAGGAGCCATTGATGGACCTAAAGGCTTTACCATTACTTTGTACACGGATACTTAACTTTTGTCCATCCCCCATTGGCAATGGATCCCAAGCCGATTTCTTAAATAAATTTTTAGAAGAGAAATTATTAAAAGTCACCCCTAAGGTTCCAGTGAGTCCAATAAATCCGCCCCAACCAGCACTTAACTCTAATTGATCGCTTGATTTTTCTTCTACCCCATAATTGATATCCACTGTTCCGTCTTCAGGATTAGGGATTGGATCAATTTTTATTTTTTCTTGGTCAAAGAAATTCAATTGTGCAATTTCACGTTGAGAACGAATTAACAATGAACGGCTAAATTTATCGCCAGGTACCGTTCTAATTTCACGACGAATTACAAAGTCCTTTGTTTTTTCATTACCCGCAATACGAATGGTTTTAATAGTCGCTTGCGGTCCTTCTCTTACGCGTATTTCATAGTCAATAGTGTCATTGTAAACTGCAGTTTCAATGGGATCTACTGCAAAAAACAAATAACCATCGTCCTGATACAATCCACTAATATCTCCCCCTTCGGCTGTTTGTGTTTTTCCTAATTTATTGTACAACACTTCCCGGTTATAGGTAGCTCCTTTTTTGATATTTAAAATCGCTGTTAAAAGAGAATCAGGATATTTTGTGTTTCCCCTCCATGTAATATTTCCGAAAAAATATTTATGTCCCTCTTTTATTTGCATGTCAATATTTAAATTGCCTGCATTGTTATGATATACTGTATCCTTTTCAATAACTGCGTCTCGAAACCCTAAAGCATTATAGTGATTCAATAAATTTTCCTTGCTCTCTTCGTACTTTATAGGATCGAACTTAGAGGAAGAAAAAGATATTCTTGCATAAGGGTTGAGTACTTTTTTTGTTTTCGTAACCGTTAAAAAACCCTTTTCACTGAGATATTCATCAAATGTATAAGGAGTTGTTTTAACAATCATTGGCCTGTCATTAATTGGGAATAAGGTAAGCCTTGATTTTTCGTGTATTTCTTTTAAACTTTTTTTAAGCTCTCCTTCCTCAATCACATTGCCGCCAAAATTGATATTATTGATTCTTACTTTAGGTCCCTTGTCCACGACAAATTCTAATAGTAAATTATTTTTTCTGTTTGGATCTTTCTTTTCTCTGATGGTTACTTTTACATCCTGAAAACCTTTTTCTGCATAAAACTTTTTAATGCCTTCCACTGCCGTAATTTTCATATTCTCAGTAACTACCCTGTTCGGCAACAACCCTGTTTTACCCGACAACTCATCATTGTCAGATTTACGGATACCAACAAAACTGAATTTAGACAATCTAGGACGCTCAACTACATCAATTTCAACATCAATTTGATTGTCTTGCACATCCGTTAAAAAAACACTTACATCACTGAAGTAATTTTGATCCATTAATTTATGAATCGTCTTAGCGAAATTATCTCCTCCAGGAATTGTGACTTCATCGCCATTATTTAAAGTGGATAATGACAGTAACAAGCCCTCATCAAAGTTTTGGTTTCCCACCACCTTAATTTTTCTGATCTTATATTTTTGAGGTGTTTTTTGATTGAAAATACCCATCAATTTCACATTTATTTGTGCTACTGAATCCTGGGTAGGCAAAACCTGACCAAAACTGGTATTTGTCAACGGAATAACGAATAGGATACCTATGATAAATTGAAGAAATTTCTGCATCTGCTTGGGGCTGAACATTTAGGTTTTAAAAGTGTCGCAAATTACTCGTAATATTTCAAAGTCTTTGTTAAAAAACAAAATAAAATATATTATTATATTTTTTAATTTATCTGTACCTGCTCGCTTGTTTTTCCGAATCTGCGTTCTCTCGACTGATAATCTAGCAAGGCCTTAACAAGGTCGTCTTTGCGAAACTCTGGCCAACGGGTGTCGGTAAAGTATAATTCGGCGTAGGCCAATTGGTATAATAAAAAATTACTTATTCGGCATTCTCCACTGGTTCGAATCATTAATGCAGGATCCGGAAACTCACTGGTAGTCAGGTTTTCAGAAATGGTAGCTTCATTGATTTCCTCAATGGGCAATTGACCATTTTGTACTTTTTCTGCAATATTTTTAGTGGCTTCCACCAGCTCCCATCTACTGCTATAACTCAATGCGATAATAAGGGTCAAGCCGGTATTTTGCGCAGTCAATGCACTGGCTTCATCGAGGGCCATTTTGGCTTCCTTGGGCAACATATCAAGATTCCCAATAAAGTGTAATTTGATCTTATTTTTATGTAAATCCGGTACTTCCTTGGATAGGGTATCCACAAATAGGGTCATTAAGCCGGTTACTTCCGGTTGAGGCCTATCCCAGTTTTCCGTACTAAATGCATATAAAGTAAGGTATTGTATCCCTAATTCAGTAGCCGCCTCCACTACCTTCTGAACGCTGACAACTCCTTGATAATGACCAAATAACCGGTCTTGACCTTGTTCCTTAGCCCACCTTCCATTTCCATCCATAATGATGGCAACATGCTTTGGAAGACGCTCCATATCCAATTTTTCCATAATGTAAAAATAAGAAAATACCCTGCTTATTTGCGTTTTAGAAAGCCGAAAAGACCCTTTTTATTGGATTTTTCAGGCGCGTGCTCATTCTTTCTAAAGAAAAGCCACTTTCGACTGCGCGTATCTTTTTTCTCTTCTAACCCATAAACAGTAAATAAATTATAAGAAATGCCCAATTTAGAGCTTACATATTGATCCATCCCTGAATTACTTCCTTGTAATTTTAATTGAGTCCCGCCAGGAACATGGAAATCCTGATCAGAAAAATAGTCAATTTTGTCCGAGTTGGTGAATCGGTAAGTGACTTCACCGAAAAGATTCCAATGGCCAAATACATTGTATTTGAATCCTAAATTAATGGGGAACAAAATGGTTCTTTGGGTACTAGGCGTATCAATATTAGTGCTGCCACTAATGGATTTCCAAGCGCCCACACCAAAACCTAAATAGGGAGTGCATCGATAACGTTTATTACCACTGATGAATCGGAGAAAATAAAACTCCCCCATGACACTTGCATCGTGGGAAACCCTTGAAAAGTTTAAGCCTCTTTTGAATTCATAAAAATTGGAAGACTGCATGTCATTGGCCCCAAGGGAAATGTACTCATAGTTGAATCTTATGCCAACATAATCATTTAATTGCTTTTTATAATAAGCCCCAAAGCTTGGTTTTGAAAACATTTGATCGGAGGCAATGTCCCCTCTATAAAATGATTGTCCAGCACTTATCCCTATCTCCCCTTTATTTTCAACTAAGGAAACATATTGCGCAGTCAACTGAGTTGTAAATAACAAACTCGATAATAAAAATATGACTTGAATTTTACGCATGCATTAATTTCTTTTATCCAATCCCCAGGTAAGTTTTGTTCTTAGGGTTGTAAGATAACTATTTTCGTTGAGTCGTATAAAATGAACAGCAAAATTTTCTTTTTTCACCGCTAATTCAATGGTTTTAGGCACAATTTCCTTGCGTGCATCTAGCGCACAAATCAATTCCTCTGTTCTTCCTTCAATTTCAAAGGAGATCACCGAAGTATCTGGCACAATGATTGAACGTACATTCAAATTATGTGGCGCTACTGGTGTAATTACGAAACTTGCTGAATCAGGAAATAAAATGGGCCCATTGCAACTCATATTGTACCCCGTTGAACCCGTTGGTGTTGCCACAATTAAACCATCTGCCCAATAGGAGTTGAGAAACTCGCCATTCAAATAAGTATGAATTTTAATCATCGGCGATGTGTCTCTTTTGTGAATAGCAAATTCATTTAAAGCAAAAGGGGTGCCTCCAAAAATGGGAAGGTTGGCATCTAAATGAAGTAAGGTTCTTTTTTCAATTACATAGGTCCGATTCACCAATGCATCCACCATCAAGGATAATTCGTCCTTTGAAATGGAGGCTAAAAATCCCAATCTACCATAGTTAATTCCTAAAATAGGAATATTCGTGTCGCCCACTAATGTAATGGCATCCAATACGGTACCATCTCCTCCTAAACTAATTAAGCAGTCAATACTGTTGTGTAATTCCGAGAAATAATGAAAAGGAATAAGTGGTGATTTTTCGGGAGGATTTGACAATGAAAATTTGTGCAATAAATCCTCGTAAACATAAATAGTAATATCATACCTATTCAATTCAAACAACAATGCATTTAAAGATTGTTGTTGATCTAAATCAAACCCTCTACTATATATGGCAACATTCATTGATTAAGCTTAAAAGTTTATTCCTCCTTGCAAATATACCCCTTTGTCCCCCAACTGATTCACGCTGTAATCAATTTTTATCACTAAATCATAAATGCTGATGATGTCTAATCCAATACCTGCGGTTTTTAACAAAGTATTAGATAATCTACTTGCATTCAAGGGGCGTTCACTATATACATATCCCAGATTGGTATAGGCTTTTAACCAAAACTGATACCGCACTACAGGAAGTCGTTTATTTATTTTATCAACAAAGCCAATGCCTGTGTGGGTAGGATTGGTAAATGAACCTAGTAAATAATGCAGTTCGGATTTAAAGATGCTGGCAGCATTGCCATCAATCACATAATACTCCAGTCCGTTCATTTGCATATTACCATATCCCATTAACTTACTATCTAAATAATTATTGTTGGACAAGAATTTACCTTGCGTATTGCTTTCTAAAAAGTAAAATAATTTATTATGATAAAAACGATTCGCATGAATTTTTCTAAATTGAAAACTAGTTAAAGGATTTTTTCCAGAAAATCGATGATATACAAAAAATTCATTGCTATTCCCTTTAGTAGGATAAGGAATATAATCAAAATTGATTTTTGTAAACGCTACAGTGGCATCAAAATAAGACAATTTATTTCCATAGTTTGGCAAATAAACAGGCTGCACCATTTTAGCGGAGTCAGAAATACTTAGCTCTCCAACACCGAATTGAAGACTATGTCGTTCATACAAGTTGGGTCGGTAAAGCAAACTTAAATTTGCCCGATAGCCTTTTTGAATAATGGCTTGGGTATTTGTAAATACTTGCTTGTCCTTGAAGGTGGATGTGTTCATTTCCTTCTGTGTAAAATATTGCCAACCCCCTCCCACTCCAAAACGCATTTTTTTATCTAGATAAGGAAATTGATATTTTACTATGGATTGCTGGGTATAGCCTGTTATAAATCCAATAGTGAGTTTATCATTATTTCCGGTAGCATTGGCCTGCCTAATATTAATACCATAGTTTACCCGATCCAAACTATGTTTTTGCACATTCCACCATTCATTAAAATTTCTATCCACCCACCTGAAATAAGGCAATGGAAATAAGTACCACCTTTCAACCACTTTTATTTGTACATCCACCAACTGACTATCCATCATTTGAGTAGTCACTTGTACATCATAAAACAAGGCCGTATTAATAAGCTGCTGCTTTGCAATGGTATTGAGTATGGGAAGCGAATCCGCGGCAACAAGACTGCCTTCGTTATAAGGCAATTCTCTTTTAATAATATTGGGCTTGGTTTTTATATTTCCCTCAACAGTGATATGCCCAATGGTGAACTGCGCATTTAACTGAAATTGTATTCCAAATAAAAAAATCACCAAAACACAAATTGGAATACACTTTTTAAACATCTAAATAATTCATTAAATGATGATAATGATCTTCGATATCATTATTTAAAGGGGAGTTGCCAAAATAATGAAGCACTTGATAATCATAACGCTGAAAAGTAGCAATAATGGCGCCAGCCTCGTCCCGATTCAATTTTAGCGTGACAATTAAATTGCCATTTGATTGATCAAAGAAAGTATTCAACTGCACTATTTGTGCATTATTGGTTTCAACCAGTCTACTCATTTCAGCCAAGGAATATTGAAAAGGAGTAATGGACAATACCAATATAGCCCCCGGCTGTGCTACACCTAAAAATTGTGCTAAACAATCATTTAGATTTTGTTGTGTAATGAATCCAGTGCACTCTTGTTGTTCGTTTAAAACAGGGAGCAGTGTTAATTGATTTTTTGTGAATAAATCCAAGGCAGTTAAAAAATGAGCTGTAGTACTTACGCCTATTCTAATAAACTGATCACTTAATTTGTCCAAACTATTTGATTCGTCATTGTCTAGTAAATCGGACTTGCTAATCATCCCAATAAAATAATCCTCCTTTACCACTGCCAAATGTTGCAAATCGAAATCCTCCATGCATTGTAAAGCAAAGGAAACCTTATCCTCTAAATGCAGCATTGGTATGCCTTTTAAGGCAATGGAGGAAGCTAACATGGGCATGACTAGTTACTATGCTTTGATAAAAAAGAGACTAAGATATCATTGAACGCATGAGGCACTTCCATCATCGGCGCATGTCCACACTTGTCAATAAAATGGAGCTCACTCTGCGGTATAAGTTTATGAAATTCTTCTGCTACAAATGGAGGAGTAACCGTATCATTTTTACCCCAAATCAAACAGGTAGGTACCTTAATTTGATTTAATTCCTCTCCTAAATTATTTCGAATTGCACTTTTTGCCAATGCAATAATTTTAATCACTTTAATTCTGTTTCGCGTAATTTCAAAAACCTCATCTACTAATTCCGGCGTAGCCACTGCAGGATCGTAAAAAGTCTGTGCTGTTTTATTTTTAATGTACTCATAATCACCGCGCTTTGGATAAGAGTCCCCCATGGCATTTTCAAACAAACCACTACTTCCTGTTAAGGTTAAAGTTTTAACTTTTTCGGGATGACTTAATACATACACAAGGCCTACATGCCCCCCTAATGAGTTGCCTAATAAATGTACTTTTTCATATGCTTTAAACTCAATAAACTGTGTAACATGTTTTGCCAATCCAGTAACACTCGTATGTAAAATATCCAAGTCAAATAAAGGCAATAAAGGCACCACTACTTTATGGGTTACCCTAAATTTTTCAATTAAGTCTGCAAAATTACTCAATGCCCCAAAAAGACCATGCAAAAGCACCAAGGGCGCTCCGTTCCCCACTTCGAGGTACTCAAATTTTCCTTCCTTTTTAATTTCGTATTCCATATCAATCAATATGGTTAAAGATAGTTATTTCAGCGGAAATTACCCCCCAAATGACCCGACTATAACACAAATATTACATTTCTTAACAATAAGATAAACGCCTCCCATGCGGGTTTATTTCAACGGACTTGAAAAACCAGCAATGGTCGTTTTTACCGAGGGCAAAATGCGGCCAATATGATTCATACAATAGGGCCACCAGGACTGTAAATAGTGAAAAGAATAGGCCTGATTGATTTTGGCGACTTCAATGACCCCTAGCAGCAGTAAAAAATAGACGACTGCACTCAACACGGTGAAATAAATAAAGGCATATAACAAAATACCCAGCAGTTTATTCAACCAGCCCAACATCAGCCATTCTGCTGTTTGTTGCAATACATTTGAAACCCACCTTATCACCAACAATACCACAATAAGGACAATCAGAAAGGAGATAAACGGCAAAAAATTAGAGGCAATTTTGGTGTTCAATTTTAACTGTGCCGACACCCAGCCTGCCAATTGAAATGCAAGTATAAGCCCAATAAATAAGGACAGAAAGGAGAGAATAGCGCGGATTAATCCATTCCGATACCCTTGTAAAATTGCAATAATCAGTAGGGTGCCCGTAAGTAAATCTAACCACATAATTAGGGAGTTAGTAAGCCTTTGGCAATTGCCGAAATGACCTTGCCGTCGGCCTTACCTGCTAATTGCTTTGTAGCCAATCCCATTACTTTTCCTAAATCCTGCGGACCAGCTGCGCCCACTTCTGCAATGATGGCTTCTACCGCTGCTTTAATATCAGCCTCACTCATTTGAGCAGGTAAAAAACGTTCGATGACTGCAATTTCTTCAGCTTCCTTAGAGGCCAAATCGGGTCTATTTTGTTGTTCATAAATCGTCAAGGAATCCTTTCTTTGCTTCACTAGCTTTTGCAGTAATTTTATTTCAGTATCTGCGGAGATTTCCCCGTTTGCGCCAGGTTCGGTTTTTGCTTTTATGATTTCTGCTTTGATTGCTCTTAGTCCTCTTAATACAGCCTCCTCTTTACTTTTCATTGCGTCTTTCATTAAAGACATTACTTCTGTTTCTAAACTCATAAAATATTATTTTGGATTTTGGTCAATTTGAGATGCTCTAAATTTTTGATAAAATGATTTTGCGAATTCTTTAAAATCATCCGCAATGGCTTTATCCTGCGTAGCCCTTAAATACGTATCCCCCATCCCCATTAAATTCTGATAAAAAAAATCTGCCATCTCGTCTACCATCATATCTTTTGTCCATAAGTCAATTCTTAAAGCAGTTTTATCAGTTGGATCCCAAAAAGTCAGCATCATAGCGCGCGCATCCTGTGCTTCGGTGGCGGTACTATCGGTTGCGGACCATTGAATGTTTTGAGGAATTTTTTGTTCATCCAAATGAACAGTTACATTGATATTGGATTGATGCATGTTATGATTATTAATGATCTTAAAGAAACACGAAAGTAAGATTTTATTGTTTATTGCTGCGCGCTCGTTGCTAGAATATTACCAAGGGAAGGCTTTCCTGCTTGGATGCTTGCCTGATGATGTTTGAGCAACCATTCCTTGCCCAATCGAGCACTGGCCAATCGATACACTTCGTCTTTATAATATAATTTAAAATGATTCGATAAGGCATTGGGTGCGGTGAATGAAAATACCTCCCCCAATTTTACCCAGGATGCAGGAAAATCAATTTCTTGATCAAACAACAAGGGAATTTCATATTGAATAGCATACTCCACCCATAAATTAGCTGCATAGTGAACGTCTTCCCACAAAATTGCATAGCTGGCGGCAATCCATTCTAATTGAAAGTCTTCAATACAAATAACAGAAATATCCTCCCTGAATTTATACCCTTCCAATTGCTTTTTGGAGGCAGCAACCTGATCATGGGTATCATGCACCATTACCAATTGCATGGTGGTTAATTGCCATTTTTTAAAAACAGAAAACTCTCTTAAAATGGCTACAAACCTCGCTTGTGGGGCAAAACATAAAAAATAATTTTTTCCTTTAGTCAATTGCGATTGCGCCAATGATAAATGTTGCCATTCAAAATTAGGCACTGTTAAAGTAGGACAATTAATGGTGGTACACTTTGAAGTGTAATTTGGATATTGCTTAGTAACTGCAGCATACATCCAATCATTCAAGCAAATAATATTTTCTGCCTGTTCCAGCCATTGGTTAAATTGTTTGCGCTGCAAAAATTGCTGAATAAACGAGCGCCCTTGATTGTAGATGGGCAAGGTTAATGGAATAAAAAAAGTAGGAACTAACTTTGCTGTTTTTAGGGTTGCCCCGAAATGCAATATCCTGGCAGTTGGTTCCTGCTTTAATTCAGCGATAGCGGATTGTTTTGAACAGATACGAACGGCCCCCAATGATGCACAGAAATTGGTGAAAGTGGCGGGCAATTGTTCCCCCACTAGGACTATTTCATGATGCGGAGCACTTACCAAATTATTGACCAATTCCTTGATCGTGTCCATAAGAATCAGCCTTGGCATAGGCAGTGAAGTAGTAGTTAGAATATACAAACGCATACCCAAAATTACGTCATACTTAACAATTTATCCACCAATCATTTACATAGTGTGCTTACAATAAATACTCCCCTAACTTTGTTATATGGCAAAAGAACTGCAACAGTTAGATCTTTTCGGAAACGCCCCTTTAACACCAGTCCATATCAAAAGGGTAAAAACTGAAAAAAAAGCGGCTAAAAAGCCGGTACAATTGGTGGCTACTAGCAACGAAATAAATATGGTTGCCAATGACGAAATGCCTACTGTTTCAAGAGCCCCTATGCATTTTACTAAAAATAATGCTAGCCATAAAAGAGGAAGGAAATCATTTGCTTCCATGGAAGGGGATATTGATAAATTACAAGTGCCTTCCGCTGACGAACTTGCAAAAAAATTGTACTATCCTATTGGAGAAGTCGCTGTTTGGTTTAATGTAAATACCTCCTTAATTAGGTATTGGGAAAAAGAGTTTAAGCAATTGCAGCCGCGCAAAACAAGGAAAGGCGATAGATTATTCCGCGCACAGGATATTGAATTTCTAAAACAGATTTTTTACTTATTAAGAGAAAAGAAATATTCTATTGATGGTGCTAAAACCTATTTGAAAAATAATAAGGAAAAAGCGGAGAAAGACTTAGCCTTACTGAATAGTCTTAAAAACCTCAAAAGCTTTTTAGTTTCTTTAAAAAGCAGTATTTAATTACCCATTTTCCGAGAAAAGAATATTGTGTTCATTCGCAAACTTTACTGCGGCAAGGTTTAGTTGTTCTCTTAACAACTGAAATTCAGCCATCTCAATATGTATGGGGACCAAGCACTCAACATGGATGGTATGAAATTGTTTGCCCGACTCTGATACAAATACCGAGGATGATTGTATATTTTCCATTCCCTCAATAGTTGTTTTTAAATATTGACAATAGGCAGCCATGGAGCTTGCCGTTGTTTTAATACTTAATTGTAAATCCATTTCAATTTTTCGCTCAGTTCTTAAACTAATATTATCTACAATACTGTCCACCATTTGTTTATTGGGAACAGAGATATAAGTTTTCGTCTCTGTACGAATGCGTGTACTTCTCAAGCCTATTTTTTCAATCGTACCGCTAAAATTATTCACCTTTACCATATCCCCCACAGAAAAAGGCTTATCGAAAAAAATGATAAAAGAAGCAATAATGTTTTCCAAACTTTCTTTCATTGACAAAGCAATAGCAGCCCCTACAATACTTAAGCTGGTGACCAAATTACCAATGTTCTCATTAAATACATAATGCAGAATCATCAATAACCCAATGATGTATAAAATCACTTTAAAAAAATCCCTGAAAAATAAAATCAATTGATCATCATTCAAATCCTTTGAAAGCTTTGCTTTCTGCTCCATGATAATGGCAATAAACTCAAGCGTTCTTAAACAAACACGAATAAATAAAATAATAAATATCAACTTAATAGTGGACTCAATTGCCACTTGCATAGAAATTTTATACAAGTGTATATTCCATGAAACAGGGTACTTTAGTTCATACAAAGCAATAATGGCAACGATAAAAATCAAAAACTGCTCAATAGGTACCACCAGTCGATGCACATGCGTTTTTCTGAGTTCAGAATGATTTTTTCGATCCACCCAAGTATATATTAAACTTGCTAAAAAACGAGCAACCCATCTTTTGGTAATGAAAAGGGTCAATAAAATACCTGCAATAATTAAATAATTTTTAATTGGGTTCGATAATATTTGATCCTCTAAATTCATAAATTAATAATTTGTATTAGGATTCCCATTTTAATAATTGCATCGTATCGCCGTCAAATACACCATAGGTGTTTAGCTTAATCCAATCCCCTAAATTGATATAGTGACTGCGTTCATTAATTGCATAATCAATTGCAAAATGTCGATGGCCAAAAACAAAATAGTCCACATCCATTTTTTGCGCCTGCTCCTTACAATAAATGATTAACCACTCCTTATCGGCTCCTAAAAATACTTCATCGGTACTGCCTGTTTTGGCCCTACTTTTTGCACTAAAATAATTGGCAAGCTTGATACCAGTGTCAGGATGTAGCCATCTAAAAAGCCACTGACAAACTGGATTGGTAAATACTTTTTTTAAACGCTTATACCCATAGTCGCCCGGCCCTAATCCATCCCCATGGCCAATTAAAAATTGTTTCTTGCCCAAAGTGAATGTTTGTGGCTCAAAATATACTTTGGCGTTTAATTCTTTTGCTAAATAATCCTGCATCCATAAATCATGATTGCCTGTAAATATATGCAAGGGGATGCCTGCATCACTTATTTGCGCCAAGCAACCTAAAATACGCACAAAGCCCTTTGGCACAACAGTTTTGTATTCAAACCAGAAATCAAAAATATCTCCTACAATAAAAAAGGCGGCCGCATCCTTTTTTGCATGCTGCAAAAATTGAACCAATCTATCCTCACGCTTTCTACTTTCCAATTCATTTGGTGCTCCCAAATGAAAGTCGGACAAGAAATAAATTTTTTTACCTGGAGTTAATTCCATGAATAACGTGTTTAATATATAATTCTAATCAGTCAATTTATCTACTAAAAAACAATACACTTCCTTGGGCCCATGCACCCCTACCACCAATGTTTTTTCAATATCTGCTGTTCGGCTTGGGCCAGTTGCATAACTAATCATGGAAGGCATAAATTCCGACTCTTTTTTAAATTGTACCAAACTATCAGCAAGGTCATACACCAATTGATGTGTGTAGGCAATACAAATATGAATGGGTGCATATACACTCGAAGCCCTTCCACTTAATTGCTGACTACTTAATACAATGGTGCCCGTCCTGGCCACCAAGTGTTCGCATAAAGTAATGGATACATCACAATTGGCTAAATCGTCTGTATTCACTGGATCAAATTGATACTCACTCATATCATCCAACCATCCAGATTCTGTAGAGTACACTTTTTCCCATTTTTTAGTATGAATCAATGATTTAAGCTGATCTACCAACTCGGATTCGTCAGCACAATAAACAAATTTGCCCAAAAGTTCTGTGAATTTTTGGGCAAAACTAATTGCAAGCTCTTGTTCAGTAGGAATAAAAATAGGGGTGTCAGCAACCTGCTCAGGAAATGGCACCGTCACAGGCGTCTTTAATGCCTGCTTAATTTTTTTTAATATTTTATTGCGCGCTCCCTGAGATTCCATTTAAAAATTATTCATTATTGCCTGAAGCATCTGCAGCATTTATTGTCGCATTTGCATGATCAATTGTATCCTCATTTGCAACCTCATTTGCAGCTGTGGCATTTTCACTTGCAACAGCATCCGTTGGGCCTTCTACCGTTGTTTCAGTGGGTGCAAAAGTTTCATGAACATGGCCATTTTTTTCTGCTTCAAATGGGCGTTTTCCAATCAATACTTCCACATCACTTTTATGCAACACTTCCTTGTCCAATAATGCTTTTGCTAATTTTTCTACCTCTTCCTTACGCTCTGTCAATAAATGCAAAGTCCTTTGGTATGCTTCTGCAATCATTTTTCTTACTTCCTCATCAATAATTTTTCCGGTTTCCTCACTGAAAGGTTTTTGAAAAGTATTTTCTTGTGAAGGATCATAAAAACTTACGTTACCAATTTTATCATTCATTCCGTAAGTAGTTACCATTGAGTAAGCCATTTTGGAAATTTGCTGTAAGTCATTGGAAGCGCCAGTTGAAATCTTGCCAAAGAAAATTTGTTCCGCTGCTCTACCACCTAAAGTCATACACATTTGATCCGTTAATTGCTCAATGGTATATAAGTACTGTTCCTTGGGCGTGTATTGGGCATAGCCCAATGCAGCCGTACCTCTAGGCACAATGGTTACTTTTAATAAAGGATACGCATGTTCTAAGAACCAACCACAAACAGCATGACCTGCTTCATGGTAAGCAATTACTTCTTTTTCATTTGGAGAAATAATTTTATTCTTTTTCTCTAATCCTCCAATCACTCTATCAATTGCATCTTGGAAGTCCTGCATCTCTACGCCCGTCTTCCCTTTTCTTGCAGCAATTAAAGCAGCTTCGTTACAAACATTCGCGATATCAGCTCCTGCAAAACCTGGAGTTTGTTCAGCTAATTTATAAATGTCTAAACTTTCAGAAACTTTAATTGGTCCTAAATGCACTTTAAATATTTCTTGACGACCTTTCACATCCGGACGATCAATAGAAATTTGACGATCGAATCTACCTGGTCTTAATAAGGCACTGTCTAATACATCGGGACGATTGGTTGCGGCCAATATAATAATTCCTGTATCACCACCAAATCCATCCATCTCCACCAACAATTGGTTCAATGTATTTTCACGCTCGTCATTGCTCATCATGGCATTTTTACCACGTGCACGGCCAATGGCGTCAATCTCATCTATAAAAATAATACAAGGCGCTTTTTCTCTTGCTTGCTTAAATAAATCACGTACACGACTTGCTCCCACACCCACAAACATTTCAACGAAATCAGAACCACTTAAACTAAAAAAAGGAACCTGCGCTTCACCCGCCATGGCTTTTGCCAATAAGGTTTTACCGGTACCTGGAGGGCCAATTAACAATGCCCCCTTTGGAATTTTACCTCCCAGATTTGTATATTTTTTGGGATTTTTTAAGAAGTCAACAATCTCCATTACTTCCTCTTTTGCTTCTTCTAATCCGGCTACATCCGCAAAAGTGATATTAACTTTCGTGCCTCCTTTTTCAAACAAAGTAGCTTTTGATTTTCCAACATTGAAAATGCCTCCGGGTCCGCCGCTACCACCACTGCCGCCGCCCATTTTACGCATTAACAAAATCCATACTACTATTAAAAGTAAGAATGGAAAAATGCCACTTAAAATACGACTGAATAAATCATTTTCAGAATCAGTGTTGCTGTCTGGAATATTCGTAATGGCATACTTTGCATAAATATCATTCACTTCTTTATTAAAAGAAGCCCAATCGTCTACCTTATACTCAAATAAATAATTGCCTTTTACTTTTGCCTTTTTTTGTTCAGCGGTGTAATTGGTAGGGAACTTACTGTTATAAAATGACTTTTGGATACTATCCCCTTTAATGTAAATACGAACCACTTTGGTGTTCTCTACTTTAACATACTTTTCAATATCACCACTGGACATTAATTTCACAAACTCATTGTGTGAAATAACACTGGTATCAGGTGATAATTGAAATAATCTAGGTGCCAATAAGATGGTCAATGCCAAAATACCGTAAACCCAATAGATATTGAATTTAGGCAATTTAGGACCTCCGCCCATTGGGCCTCCTTTTTTATTTGATTTATTGTTCTCAGGTATCATTATTACTATTTATATCTTTTCAATTGTATACTATAACACAGAAGCAGGAAATTAGTTTTATAAATCATGCATTTTAGTATCTGCATCACTCCACATTTCTTCAAGTTGATAAAATTTTCTTGATTCAGGATGCATCACATGCACCACTACATTGATATAATCAATCAACAACCATTGCGCTGCGGATTTACCCTCACTTTTATAAGGGAGTTCACCACAATTATGTTTTACTTCATACTCAATATGATCAGCAATTGCTTTTAATTGAGTCGTATTATTTGCTTCGCAGATAATAAAAAAATCAGCAGCGGCCTCATGTATTTTTTTAAGATCAAGACTAAGGATGTTTTCACCTTTTTTATCCTGTATAGCAGCGATAATGGTTTTAAATATTTTACTACTACGAGTAAGTTGCGTGGAAGATTTTTTACGATCTTTTAATGCGGAAAGAGGTTCCAATAATACTAATTTTTAATTGTTAATGCCTTGCTAGTCAAATCATTTTGCCCCAGATTTTGTGAGACTACCACGAATCTAACTAACTTTACAAAAATAACAATTCTTTGTCACCTGCCACGCCAATTATCAGATTAGGGGAGCCGCTTATAGAACTGTCTAGCATAGATAGTACCAATATTTATGCCATAAGCCAAATTCAACAACAAATGGCGGTGTCTGGCAGTTGCTATCGAACTGATTTTCAAACACATGGAAAAGGCCAACTGGGCAGGGTTTGGGACAGTGAAAAGGGGAAGAATTTGCTATGTTCTTATGTTCTAAGCCTCGCTGATCTTCAAAAAACCAATGATAATGTTAAATTATGGACTCCGGAGCATCAAATTGGGCTTTCTTTTGCCGTTTCACTCGGTGTAAGTGATTTTTATCAAAGTTTGGCCGGTGAGGAAACGAGCATAAAATGGCCAAACGACTTGTACTGGCGTGACAGAAAGGCAGGGGGCATCCTGATTGAAAATACGGTGCGCGGCAATACATGGGCATGGTCCATTATTGGTATCGGTATTAATATAAATCAAACTGAATTCTCCTCCGAGCTTGGAAGGCCTGTTTCCTTAAGGCAAATCACGGGTAAGGAATGGGATATTCCCATACTAGTTTCAACATTATCAAAAGCTTTAACCATTCGCGTAAACGAATGGATGCACAAAGGTGTTGATGGCCTACTCATGGAATACAATCAACGGTTATTCAAAAAAGGCGCATTGGTTAATTTTAAAGCAAAGGGGATGGACATATCAGGCAAAGTGATGGGAGTCAACGAAAAAGGGCAAATAATAATTGAACAAGGAACAGCACAAACCTATAATTTTGGTGACCTTCAATGGGAAATATAATATGGAAATAAAATTAACACAACATAGTAAAGGCGGAGGGTGTGGATGTAAAATATCGCCCGCCATCCTTTCAGAAATTTTAGCAGCCCATAATGTGGGAGCAAAAAATAAAATTCCTCAATTACTTGTAGGCAATGATAGCAGAGACGATGCAGCAGTGTATCAGATAGATGAAAAAACGGCAATGATTAGTACCACCGATTTTTTCATGCCTATTGTGGATGATGCATTTTCCTTTGGACAAATAGCTGCAGCCAATGCCATTAGTGATGTATATGCAATGGGGGGTAAACCTATTTTCGCACTCGCTGTTTTAGGATGGCCATTGGCTACCCTTCCTGCGAGTGTTGCAGCCCAGGTAATGGAAGGAGCACGCAAAACCTGTAGTGATGCAGGCATTGTAATTGCAGGCGGACATAGTATTGATAGTCAGGATCCCATTTTTGGTTTGGTCGTAAATGGATTGGTCGCTATTGAAAATTTAAAACAAAATGATACGGCACAGGAAGGGGATCTTTTATTTATCACAAAACCTTTAGGCGTTGGTATCATGGCTACCGCACAAAAAAGAGCATTGTTAACTGAGTCAGATTTGTCTTTACTAGTGAAGCAATTGACCACGATTAATAAAGTAGGTGAAGCCTTGGGAAAAATAAAAGGGGTACATGCCATGACCGATGTAACTGGATTTGGTTTAGCAGGGCATTTAACCGAAATGATGACAGGAAGTAATTTAACTGCAAAATTAGCTTATTCAAAAATTCCCATCATCCCTGAAGTGCGCAACTATATTGCACAAAAAGCAATCCCTGGTGCCACTGCAAGAAATTGGAATGCAAGTGTCGAAGGCATTCAGCTTGATGCAAGTATCAATGAACAGGAAGCGAGTTTAATTTTACCTGACCCTCAAACCAATGGTGGATTATTAATTGCAGTTTCTCCCAATAGTGTAAGCGAAGTGCTGGAAGTATTGAAAGCAGCAGGTATTGTATATACTGAGCCTATTGGAGTTTGTGAAGCAGCATCTAATAAAAAAATAATCATCAACGCTTAAGCGAATAAAGGAGGAAATCAATTACTCAAAAATGAGGTTCCCCTTATTTTTGATTTGCTCAGGTGTCAACTCCACTACCAATTGTACGCCTTTGATGTCTCGTATGGTTTGAGAAATTTCTTTGACTTTTTCATCCTCAACCCAGTCTCCACGAATCCACCAAATAAAGTCCATATGCTTTAATTCGGGTAGTAAATATTCACCGTCGTATTGATTGTGGTATACAAAATGTTGAATGGTGGTATTGGGTTCGTCCGCCTCATACATAGAAAAATAATAGGTCCTATTTTTTCTTCTCAATGCAATTTCATGATCTGGATTAAGGCGAAACTTAAAACCCATGTATTGATTGAGCAAAATACAAAACTGAAAATTTTTGATGGGGGCTGTAATTCCAAGAATTCTAGTCCCTTCAAAATCATGTTCATTTATTTCATCTTGATCTAAAATAATTTTTGCACTCATTGACCTGCTACTTTCTAGTGAATTTAAGTATTTTATGATTAAAATTGAATAGCATACTTCAATTCTTCTGCGCCTCTCTTTACCACTAAAACAGTTTTATCTCCTTTCTTAAACTTACCCAATGCTTGCATATAGCTCATTACATCAATTAATTTATAATCGCCCAATTGCAATAAAACATCAGCAGATTTCAATCCCAATTTTTCCCCTAATTTACCTTGGCTAGTACCCTCAATACGCACACCAGTGCCCGTAAATGCATAATCAGGCATTACACCTAAACTCACGGTAAACTTAGTGCTCTTGCCCATACTTTGTTCACGGGTTTTTAAAAAATCCAATTTGCCATAACTGTCGGTGGTCTTAATGATGTTTTGTACTAAACGAACCACTTCGTTCTCCCCTACATAATTAATTTTATCCCAATCATCGCTTGCTTTATGGTAATCTGAATGACTGCCTGTAAACATAAATAAAACAGGCATGTCCTTGCGATAAAAACTTGCATGATCGCTTGGGCCAGTACCCGCACTATCATAGTGTGTTATTAAAGTGGTAGGTGTTTTTGCTAAAATTTCAGCCCACTTACTTGAAGTGCCATACCCGCCAATGGTTAGCTTGCGCACAGTGTCATATCTTCCCACCATATCCATATTAATCATATAGTTAAAGTTGCCTTTGTAAGTTGGATGTTCTAACCAATATTTGCTTCCCAACAAACCCAATTCCTCTCCTGAAAAGTGTATGATTAAATAATTATTTTTCTTTGGCGCCTTATTCAATAAAGACTTTGCTAATTCAATCAAGGCAGCAGTACCACTGGCATTATCGTCAGCACCATTATGGATATTATTATTTAAATCCAAGCCATTTTTATCCTCATTGTATCCTAGGTGATCGAGGTGCGCGCCAATGATGACGGTATTTTCAGCCTTGTTATCAATAAAACCAACTACATTGTGCGCAGTGCGTTTTGGATGTTCAAATTGAATATTGGCTTCAATAGCATAAGTGCCTAATTGATCGCTAAATAGTTTTGTATACCCTTCTTTTGTAAAATAAACAACAGGCAAATCCAAGCTTTTTGAACTGTCGTATTTGTTAAATTGTATGTTGTCGACAACGGTGCCACTATTGTGTAAAAACAAAGCAACTGCTCCTTTACTTTTTATTTCAGTAGCTGTATTACGCACCCATTCATTCACATCAAAATGCGGGTTATTGGTATTCTCTTCAATTGCATCATTCACATCTTTAAACCATACTTGATTGGCTTCATTCAATGAAATAGACGCGCGAGAATTAAATTGCTTGGTTCCACTATTGGATAAAATAAAAAAGTCATTAACAATCACTGCTTGCTGGTCATTAACTTTTAAAAAGCCGTTTGCCGCAAATTTCTTGCCCTCATCAATGGTGAAATTTTGGATAAACCCAATTTCACCCATTGGCTGAATCGCAAGTCCTTGGTATTGTCCAATAATATAATCAACTGCTTTTTGCTCTCCCACTGTTCCAGCACGACGTCCTTCTAATTCATCACTCGCCAAAAACTTGATATGGTTCGTTAAATTTTGGATTAATATTTTATCCGCCTTTTTTAATTTTTGTGCCAATAAACCAATGGGCGACAGCAATAGCAGTGCGATGGTAATTTTTCTCATTTATGCCTATTTATGCTGCAAAAATAAGTAAAGGAGCTAGTAAAAGGGTGACTTGTGTCACGAATATTGAAAGGCGGGTCCAATTTCTAATTTCGTAAGCCTTAGCCAATCTTAAAAGGTAGCTTTGCCGTCAATGAAAGCAGGTATACATATCGCTTTGGTAGGAAATCCCAACAGCGGGAAAAGCTCCCTTTTCAATGCCTTAACCGGCTTGAATCAAAAAGTAGGCAATTTCCCTGGCGTTACCGTGGATAAAAAAACAGGTGATTTAAGCCTGAGTGGATACCCTTCTACCTTAATTGACCTACCTGGAACCTACAGTTTTTATCCTAAAAGAGAAGACGAGTGGGTGGCCTACAAAGTACTTATGGGCGTGGATTTGGAAATGAATACCGATGTGATTTTACTCGTTGCAGATGCGAGTAATTTAAAAAGGAACCTACTTTTTTGCAGTCAAATCATTGATTTGAAAAAGCCAGTGGTACTAGCGCTCACCATGAATGATTTGGCAGCAAAAAAAGGAATCAAAATAGATATTGCAGGTTTGCAAGCCGATTTAGGCATTCCAGTGGTAGCGGTAGATGCAAGAAAAAATAAAGGATTGAACGAATTAAAAAATGCACTCGTTGGCATCATTAAAACACCAAGGTCAAAAAATCAAGCGAGTTTTATTAATAATAAAAATTTAGCCCCCGAAGCCATCAATGCATTTAAAACTTTATTTCCCACCACCAGTGACTATGCCGCATTGCATTACTTAATGCACCATGAAGCATTTCCTTTGGAAAATGAAATGCAAGATAGAATTCAACAAATTGAAATAGACAATCAGTTCAATCATACTAAAACACAGGCACAGGAAATTTTACAACGATACGGACAAATTCAGGAGATCATGAAAAATAGGGTGAGTGAACCTGATCCCACTGCCAAGAAAAAAAGAACCGATCTGCTAGACAATATATTTTTACACCGTGTTGGAGGATACGCTATTCTTTTTTCCGTACTCTTTATATTATTTCAATCCGTTTTCTGGATTGCAAAATATCCAATGGATGGCATTGATTGGGTGTTTACACATTTAACTACTTACTTAAATGGTACTTTACCTACTGCCTGGTGGGCCGACTTAATTGTAAATGGAATTGTTGCAGGGCTGGGTGGGATATTTGTGTTTATACCACAAATCATGATTTTATTTGGACTTATTACTTTATTGGAAGACACGGGATACATGGCGCGCATTAGTTTTTTGAGTGACAAACTTATGCGTAAGGTTGGATTAAATGGAAAGAGTGTCATGCCCATGATTAGCGGTTTTGCTTGTGCAGTCCCTGCCATTATGAGTGCCAGAAATATTGAAAATAAAAAAGAGCGTTTACTGACCATCATGGTCACTCCTTTTATGAGTTGTAGTGCGCGCCTGCCTGTATACACGATATTAATTTCACTGGTCATTGACAACAAAATATATTTTGGGTTTTTAAGTTTACAAGGGTTGGTGATGATGGGACTATATTTATTGGGAATAGTAATGGCCTTGTTAGCGAGCATGGTTTTAAAATGGTTTGTGCGCATTAAAGAAAAGAGCTATTTTATTTTAGAATTACCTGTATATAGAGCACCACGTTGGGGAAACATAGGGGTAACCATGGTGCAAAAAGCAAAAATATTTGTAACCGATGCAGGTAAAGTAATTATGATTATCAGTTTGCTATTGTGGTTTTTAAGTAACTATGGCCCTGGCAAGCAAATGGAGCAATTGGAAAACGCACATGCGCAACAAATTGCTGCACATCCGGAACAACAAGTACAATTAGATAAAATTTACAATACCCAAAAACTAGAACAATCCTATGCTGGTATTTTAGGAAAAACCATTGAGCCAGTCATCGCACCACTTGGTTTTGATTGGAAAATAGGCATCGCCATTATTACTTCCTTCGCCGCACGTGAAGTGTTTGTGGGCACCATGGCCACTTTATACAGTGTTGAAGCGGACGATAATAATTCCTTGACGGATAAATTAAAAGCAGCCAAGCGACCGGATGGCACACCCGTGTATAGCTTTGCAGCGGCGCTTTCTTTGATGATATTTTATGTGCTCGCTATGCAATGTATGAGCACATTGGTAATTGTGAAAAGAGAAACGGCTTCTTGGAAATGGCCCGCCATTCAATTTTTCATGATGACGGGCCTTGCCTATTTTATGAGTTGGGGCGCGTATGCCTTACTCAAATAAATTATTCTTTTTTAAATTACTCGTTTTTTAAGTAATTAAATGAGCTATTAATGTACGCCCTACTTTTTGGTAGGCGCTGGCTCGATTTGCGCTTTCACTTGTGTCACAATATCCGCTTGTAAGCTATCAATTGCTTTGGTGACATACACCACATCCTGATGTGCTAAATTGCTGTTGTCTACAATTTGCTTGATCACAGAAAGTCTTTGGTAATGCTTATTGATATCTGTTTCAGAAAATTTAAGGGTAAACGTTTTTTCAGCAGCAAAGGCAGTTAACAAAGTAACCCCTATTCCGATAAAAATACCTTTTAGTAAGTTGTTGTTTGATTTCATATTTGATGATTTGGATTTAAAGATAGTAATTCCTTTTTATTTTTACCTGCTTGTTGCACTAGGAGCAATCTCAGTTGTGCTTGAAGCTTTATAAACACCTGCATATTGTGCAGATGTTGCTCCATTAATAAAAGTAAACTGATTCAACTGACCCGCAGTTAAGACAGATGCAGTGCCCCCATTGGTTGCAGCATTATTAATAATTATTTGCGAAGATTGACCGGTTGTACCTTGCAATCCATAAAGCATTTGCCCATATTGATTTAAACCGCCTAAAATTGCTGATTGCTGAGCACCTCTATTATCAACATATATAGTAGAAGAAGTGGCAAGTTGGCCGTGTTTCGTTATCGCAGTTGTTGCATTCACACCGTTCCACCCATTAATTGTCAATACCGCTCCTGCTGTAAACGTAGCTGTGTGACTAGAAAAAGTAATAGCATGTTGTGTAGCTCCAATATTTAAGATAGAATTCGCGGTTAAATTTAAAGTACCTAAGCTTAAACTATACCCCCCATCATCCAGGATTCCACCATTAAAAACAATTGCACTACCACTTGATCCACCAGTTGCACTTCCATATTTTAATGTGCCCGCGTTGATGTAAGTAGCCCCTGTGTAATTATTTGTACCTGCTCCACCAATCGTTAGTGTACCAGTACCATCTTTATACAATGGCTGTCCTCCACTTATAATACCTGTACTAATAATATTACTAGACCCGCCTATATAGGTGGAAATATTTAAAGCGATATTGCCACTAAATGATAACGTACCCGCACCCGATCTAATATAGGCAGTATTAGATTGGGTTGTAAGTGTTCCTACCCAAGTATTATTACCATCAATATTCCACAAAGCACCAATAGTTCCAGTATAACCAGCACCTAACAGTGTTAATGATTTACCACTACCAATAGAAATATTATTACTTAATGCTAATGTAGTTCCATTATTCACCGTCACTCCACTCGTTCCTCCTCCCAACGCACTACCATGCTTCACTATCAACATTCCACCAACTACACTCGACACCCCCGTATACGTATTCGCTCCACTCAACGTCACCCGAGCA
>CANKWR010000004.1 GCA_947487525.1 Bacteroidota bacterium | reverse complement strand
GCATCTTATACAATATAAAGCCTCTCTGCTTTTATGATCAGCCAATAATTCAGTCCTTCCATTGTCCAATAAAATAACAATCATCTCCTCTGGTCCATCCACTTCATCAGCTTGTTTTGGACCAGTGATGATGCTATTGTATACCGTTACTTGCTGACCAGTACCATAGGTAGCAAGTAAAGGCCAAAATAATCCTAAATCAGTAATGGATGGGATTACTTTTTCAATGCCTACAATTACGATATGTGTTTTTGGCATTGCAACAGAAAGTCTAGCATTAGCTTCATTTTCAGTTAATGCAATGCCCCCAATATCAGAGAGGATAAAATTCGCTCCAGTAATGCCTATTTCTGCATTGACATATTTTTCTCTTAAATTTTTTCTAGCCACCAGCGTAAGTTGTTCTGGAGAAAGATGAATGTCCGTGCCAAGCTTTTCTGCAAATAATTTTGCAACATCCTCCTTGCTTTTATGCATTGCCGGTGTCACAATATGATAAGGCGCTTCCCCGTCCATTTGTTGTATATACTCCCCCAAATCTGTTTCCACACTTTCGACACCAATGGATTCAAGGTATTGATTTAAGTGAATCTCCTCCGTCACCATACTTTTGCTTTTAACAATGGACTTGCACGCTTTCTGCGCACATATTTCTCCTATAAAATTCAATGCCTGTTCGCTGTCTTCTGCCCATAATACTTTGGCGCCCCTTTTGGTAATTTGCGTTTCAAACTGCGTTAAATACAAATCGAGGTTTTCAATGGCTTCCCATTTCCTATTTTTGGCTAGTTCTCTTACCCGTTCCAAATCGGTGAACTGCTCCTTGCCCTTAGGCACTACTGCATTGTATTTACCTATATTAAAATTAATTTTACGACGATGCTCAAGGTCCAATGATTTTTGGGCACTATTGGCTAAAAACGAATCGGCGTAAATGCTGCGCATGTTATAAATTAAATTATTTTTTTTGAAGATGTTGAGCCGAAGCGTCTAAAGCATTGTAAAATTCTTCGCCGTACTTGCGGATAATCGATTCTTTTAAAAACACATAAGCAGGGACTTTTAACTTTACCCCCAATGAGCATGCAGCGGCACATAAATCTTCTCTTGGTTCATAATTCAAATACTCCACTCCTGGATCCGATTTACTTTTGGTGACTTTTATTGGAAACAAATGGCAGCTAATTGGTTTTTTCCAGCTTATTTTACCATCATTATAGGCTTGCTCAAATGCACATTTTATAATGCCTTTTTCGTCTTTATACCCATAAGCACAAATTTGTCCTTTAATGGTGGGGGTAACCCATCCAAACTCCCGATCATACGTAAATAAACCTGTCTGCTTCACTTCCTTAATTCCTTCCTTGGTCATATAGGGCTCTACCGTAGCATAGAATTCTTTGATATACTCTTTTTCTTTATTTTCTAAAGGTGCTCCAGCATCACCATCCTCACAACAGCCTCCCTTGCATTTAGTCAAATCACAAACAAATTGTTCTTCTACTATTTCATCACTCACCAAAACAGAATCAATAATTATCATAGGTAAAATTGTGTAGTAAAGATATCATTATTTCCAACGAAAAGTATTTACTAAATGCTTAAGGTCTTTTAAAAAGAATTCATTTGCTGGCGCCAAGGAGTCCTCATTCGGGGTTGCATCAAAATAAAGTGCCCCTCTAAAAAAATGATGCGTAGAATCAGTGAGTAAAAACTGGTAGCTAGTAGCTACATTCCCACCAATATGGAAAAATACCCCATACACCCCATGGTCGGTAACAAATACCGAATCATCAATGGAACTGGCCTTGCTCGTATGGTTATTAGCAAAAGTATAGGCATCTCTGATAAAAGTATCCAATTGATTGGCTAGTATCGGACGGTAACTCACATAAATGGTGGCACCATTTTCAGGAAAATGAATGTTAATCCAGTTATTGGTTTGCTTATTGTCCCTAAAATAATTGAGGTTGTTTTTTATTTGACCATACACCGGATATTCAAATGTGTAAGGATACCCTGCTGCACTAAATACCTTGTATTTTTTTTCAGGGAAAACCGTTTTTTCATACCCTTTTGGTTTAGGCGCTACTGGACTATTGCAACCAAAAAATAGTATGGCGCAGGTGGCGATAATCACCACTCCAAGTTTATACAATTTCAGCACTGTTAACCAATTGGGGTGAAATAATTAATTGTAACTTATGTATTCTATTCTTTTTAATTTCTAAAACAGTAAAACTAAATTGTTGGTACTTTATCACTTGTTGTAAGGCTGGAAAATGCCCTGCTAGTTCTAAAAACAAACCTGCAACTGTATCGCTTTCCCCTTTTACTTTGTCAAAAAACGAGGTGGACAAATCAATATAACTACATAAATCAATAATGGGCGTTTTGCCTTCCATAATGTAATGGAATTCATCTATCTTTTTAATCATCGCTTCTTCCTCATCAAACTCATCTTTAATATCACCGACAATTTCCTCTAAAATGTCTTCCAATGTGATAATTCCACTTGTTCCTCCAAATTCATCCACCACAATTGCAAAGTGAATTCTTTTTGACTGGAACTCTTGCAATAAGTCCTCAATCATTTTTTGTTCATGCACAAAAAAAGCGGGCCTAATTAAGGAGGACCAATTATAGTCAGCGCTTTCGTTAATATAGGGCAAAACATCTTTTGTATGAATCATGCCCACAATGGTATCTAAGTCCTCTTTGTATACCGGGAAGCGACTATAATTATACTCTTTGATATGTTCTAGCAATGCACCAAAATTGATTAATTCTTCCACTCCATATACATCCAACCTGGTTTTCATTATTTGCTTTACCGAAATGTTTCCAAATTTTACAATTCCTTTTAAAATTTTCTTTTCGCTCTCTTGTTCATTGGTGGAAGCGGTCAAATCAATCGCATGGTCCAGCTCTTCCATACTATAAGTAGTGCCTTTATTTTTTTTAGCCAACTTATTTTCAATGATATTGGTATACTTCACCATGATACCACTGGGTTTTGAAAAAATAAAGTATACCACTTGTATAATACCGCCAAAACTTTGCGCAAAACGAATATTATTTTGTGTTGCCATCACTTTGGGTAATATCTCGGCAAAAAATAACAACAAAATAGTCACAGACAGCACTTTGACTATAAACTCAAAACCCGGAAAGGCAATATTGTCAAAAGTAAATAGGTGGTTGATTAAAATGTTCGCAATTAAAATGATACAAATATTAATAAAGCTATTGGCAATAAGCATACTCGTCAACAACTTATTTGGATTTTCAAGTAAGGCAACAATGCGCTTTAATGCCTTGTTGTTTTTTGTTTTGAGATTTTGAATATCCTTATACGACAAGGAGAAAAAAGCCACTTCAGAACCAGCAATGGCAAAAGAAAAAAACAACAAAACAATCATTATTAAAAAAAGGAGTGCGTCCTGTTGAACAGGATGAGGAGTAGGAATTGACAAAAAACTGAAAAGACGCGAATAATAGTCCAAAATAGTACGTATTTATAGTGGAAAGTTAATAATTAAATGAGACATTCCATCAAACAAAGGACGCATCCTTTTCCAGGTAATCCTTAATGGTTTTGGGGAAGGGGTATTTAGCGCTTTGTGTTAATTTAATCCATTTGCCCTGACTAAGAATGGTAGGCACGGATTGTAAATAAATAGTCGTGAACCTGACTGTCAATAATTGATGCGTAAGTTGTTGTTGGTATAGCTGGGTATTCAACTCAATTTTTAAGATGGGTACATCCATTGATAAATGATTTTCTAGCATGTCGCTAACCTCTTTTTGGGTAGAAGTCATTAAACGTTCCGGCTCCAATAAATAGGGCTGGTAAAGTCCTGCCCAAATATCCCCTGGCTGTCTTTGTTGTAAGTAAAATGTATTTCCTACGATAAAAAAGAAATAATCAAAGCATCTTTTTTTCTTTTGAATCACTTTTAATTTAATGGGTAATTGTCCAACCGTATTCTGCAAGAAAGCGGTGCAGCCCTTATTCATTACACAGCTAGAACACAATGGAGTAGCTGGCTTACAAACTGTGGCCCCGAAATCCATTAAGGCTTGATTATAAATGCCTGCTTTATTTTTTGCTAAATTTTCAAATGCAATTTTATTGAATAAATCAATGCCCTCCTTTGAATCCGTAGGCAGGTTGATGCCGTAATACCTAGCAAAAACTCTAAATACATTGCCATCCACCACCGCATGGGGAAGGTTATAAGCAAAGGAAGCAATCGCAGCAGCGGTATATGGACCCACGCCTTTTAATTGTAATAAATTTTCGTAGGTATTGGGAAATTTTCCATTTAAATCTGTAACAATTTGTTTTGCAGTAAACAATAAATTTTTGCACCGATTATAATAACCGAGCCCTTCCCATAATTTAAAAACGGCTTGGTCCTTTGCTTTTGCTAATAAATGAATGTTGGGATACTTTTTTACAAAACGCTCATAGTAGGCCCATCCTTGTTCAACCCTGGTTTGTTGGAGGATAATCTCACTCAACCATATTTTGTAGGGGTCTTTTTCTCCCTTCCAAGGCATGGGGCGGTCATTCCCCTTTTGATCCCACTTTAGCAATAATTCGCAAAATTTTGTACTCATTTTGCGTAAAATTGAGCAAAAATGACCAATATCAGGTCAAAATTTAAGAAAAGATGTCAATTTATAAATTATAATATATTCATATATAAATAATTTATATGCATATTAACTTAAAATAATGCATAAATCCCCATAAATAAATGAAGATTTAGTTGCAAAAAGTTAAAATTTAATTTATTTTTAATACTGAACCCAAAAATTACCTTCATGAGAAAATCTGATCTCATCAATCAAATCTCTGAGAAAACTGGAATTCCTAAAGTGGATGTTTTAGTTACTTTAGAAACGATGTTTAAGGAAGTTAAAGAAAGCTTATCAAATGGCCAGAATATCTATATTCGAGGGTTTGGTAGCTTTATAACTAAGAAAAGAGCCGCAAAAATTGGGCGTAACATTAAAAAGAATATTGCGGTAGAAATTCCTGAACATTATATTCCAGCATTTAAACCTGCAAAAGAATTTGTAAACGAGGTAAAAAGCAGTCGTAAGTAATTACCTTTGCAGGAAATTGTCTTATTTTGAAATTACCTCAGTTACTTGTTGTTTTTATAGCCGTACTATTATGTACCGCGCTAGCTGTTTTCGTTCCAAGAAATCAAAAAAATGCCAACCAGGCTGCGAATGCAACCAGTGTTAATGAAACAGTAAGCACTAAAACCATCTTGGATGGAGCTAAAACTACCCTAACTGGGTCACACAAAATTTCTTTGTTAAGCATTGAAAATCAACTAACTAAGTCCAAATCAGCTGGGGATTCTATTGCAATTTATAGACAATTATCTACGTTTTGGGCTGATTCTGCCCAAAGAGTAGCCCCTTATTTATATTACACTTACAGTGCTGCTTTGTTGGAAAATTCTGAAAAAAGCCTCACTTTTGCAGCCCAGCTGTTGGTAGATAACCTAACAACACAGGAAGCACCCCCTGCAATCCAAAATTGGATGGCAGTAAATGCAAAAGTTCTTTTAGAGAAAGCATTGGTAATCAATCCTAATAATGATTCTGTAAAAATCAATTTAGGTGCCTGCTACTTGTTTGGAAATATTTCAGACAATCCCATGCAAGGCATCTTGGAAGTGAAAGAGATCGTGGACAAAAATCCACAAAACGTATACGGAAACTTAATTTTAGGATTGGGAGGAAAAAAATCAGGTCAATACCCTAAAGCAATTGAACGATTTATCACGGTACTCAAATTACAACCTAGTAATTTGGAAGCGATGATTAACCTTGCGGAGTGTTATGAACTATCCAACCAAAACGAAGCTGCTATTGAATGGTACAACAAAGTTAAAAAACAAGTGAACCGTCCAGAGGCGATTGAAGCAATTGAAAAAAGAATTAAAGAATTGAAGAAATAACATTTTTAATAACAAAAATTATAGGACATGCCTTGTGGTAAAAAAAGAAAGCGTCATAAAATTGCGACGCACAAAAGAAAAAAACGTTTAAGAAAAAACCGTCATAAGAAGAAGAATAAATAATTCTCTTTCTGTATACAAGCGTGCCTATATAATGTCACGCTTGTATATTTTTATTACACTCCACTCTTCTACTTAGCATCTTTACTTTACCTTTTCCTTCCTTCGTAAAGTGGTAGTGATTACAAAATATATAATGCAGGAGCTGCGCTATTTATCATTGCGCGCTATCGTGTATAAAAAAGTTGCTATAAGTGAACAAAGATCTAATCATTAACAGTACCGCTGATGGGGTTGAAATAGCCTTATTGGAGGAAAAAAAATTGGTGGAAATCCATAACGAAAAAATGGATACCCGCTGGGCCGTAGGGGATTTATACCTTGGTAAAGTGCGTAAAATTATACCCGGATTAAACGCTGCTTTTGTAGATGTAGGATTTGAGAAAGATGCATTTTTACATTATACCGATCTTAGCCCTTACATAAAATCAATCATAAAATATACCCAGGAAGCGATTCACAATAACGATAACAGGTTTGATTTTTCTAAATTTCAATCAGAAGCGGAAATTGTAAAAACGGGGAAAATAAGTGAAGTACTCAATGGCAAACCCAATGTGTTGGTTCAAATTTTAAAAGAGCCTATTGCAGCAAAAGGACCAAGACTTACCTGCGAAATTTCATTGGCTGGACGATTTATAGTATTAACCCCATTCAATGAAATAGTTGCGGTATCTAAAAAAATTCACAGCGGTGAGGAGCGCAAGCGTCTTCAAAAAATGATGGAGTCTATCAGGCCAAAAAACTTTGGCGTGATTGTGCGTACTGCTGCCGAAGGCAAATCAACTGCTGAATTACACGAGGACTTATTAACCTTGGTAGAGAATTGGAAAAACATTCAGGCGAATTTAAATGGTGCTGTATCTCCTGCGCGTATCATGAGTGAAGAGAGTAAAACTACAAGTATCCTAAGAGACTTATTAAATGAGGACTTCAACAAAATTGTTGTCAACGATAAAAAAATATTTGACATTACATTAAGCTATCTTCAAAGAATAGCCCCTGCCAAAGCAAATATTTTAAGCCTACACTCAAGTGAACAAGATATTTTTGACCAATATGGAATTACGAAACAAGTGAAGTCGTCCTTTGGGAAAACAGTGAATTTAAATAGCGGCGCTTACTTAATTATTGAACATACCGAGGCCTTGCACGTAATTGATGTAAATAGCGGATTTAAGAGTGTTAGTAACAATCAGGAAGAAAATGCACTTCAAACCAATATGGAAGCCGCTGAAGAAATTGCACGTCAATTAAGACTAAGGGACATAGGTGGAATTATAGTGATTGACTTCATTGATATGAAATTGCCCGAGAATAAAAGAAAGGTGCAAGAAGCATTAGATGAATTCATGAAACCCGATCGTGCAAGACATTCGGTACTGCCTATTTCTAAATTTGGTTTATTACAGGCAACCCGTCAAAGAATCAGACCCGAAGTAAATATCAATACTTCAGAGGATTGTCCAGCTTGTAATGGGACTGGTAAAATAACTTCGACATTATTGCTCGAGGATGAAATGGAAAAGAAATTGGCCTACCTAGCTACTCATGGACATAAAGCTTTACAAATTTTAGTACATCCAATTATTCATTCACATTTGACTAAGGGAATATTTACCAGTATTCTTAAAAAATGGAAAAAGAAATTTAAAATAAAATTGAAGTCCATTCCGGAGAACAATAGCCATTTAGTGGAGTATAAGTTTTTGGATGACCAACAAGAAGAAATAAAGCTGTAAAACTATTTTCGGTTTATACTTCTATAATAATTAAAATAGCCCCTATCTTTAAGGTATGAGCAAAGCTAAATCCGCATTCTTTTGTAATAATTGTGGCTATGAGTCTGCAAAATGGGCAGGCAAATGCCCTGCTTGTAATGAGTGGAATACCTTTACAGAAGAATTGGTGGAAAAGGGCGAAAAGAAAGACGCTGGATGGGAAGGCTATACTACGCAGCAAAAAGGCACACAGGTTATTGCGATCAACGAAGTCAATAGCCAATCTGAAAAAAGAATTAGCAGTGCGGATGCTGAATTAAATAGAGTTTTAGGGGGAGGAATTGTATTGGGTTCCATCATACTGGTTGCAGGTGAACCAGGGATTGGAAAAAGCACTTTGTTTTTACAGCAGGGCTTAATGATGAAGGACCAAACCGTATTATACATCAGTGGAGAGGAAAGTATTCAGCAAATTAAAATGCGCGCTGATCGTTTGAATTTACAAAACGAAAATTTTTACTTACTAACGGAAACGCGGACGTCTGATATATTCAAGTCCATTAAAAAATTAAAGCCAACCGTAGTTATTGTGGATTCTATTCAAACCCTGGAATCCAATTTAATTGAAGCGGCCGCAGGCAGTGTTTCACAAATAAAGCAAACTGCAGCCGAATTTCAACGTTTTGCAAAGGAAACAGGCACCCCTGTTTTTTTAATTGGACATATTACCAAAGAGGGGACGATCGCAGGACCAAAAATTTTAGAACATATGGTAGACACCGTACTTCAGTTTGAGGGTGATCGTCATTATGCTTATAGAATGTTACGTACTTTGAAAAATAGATTCGGCAGCACCAGTGAATTAGGTATTTACGAAATGACGGGCGAAGGCATGAAAGTAGTCAACAATCCTTCCGCTTTTTTAATAGCCCAAAGAAACGAATCCTTAAGTGGCAGTACTATTGCAGCTTCGATGGAAGGAATGCGCCCATTGTTAATTGAAGTGCAGGCCTTGGTGACACAAAGTGTATATGGTACCCCTCAAAGAACAGTGACTGGATTTGATTTAAGAAGGCTTCAACTATTATTGGCCGTACTTGAAAAACGAGGTGGCTTTGCCTTTGGTATGAAAGACGTTTTTGTCAATATTGCAGGTGGATTAAAAATTGAAGATCCTTCCTTAGACTTAGCCATTATCTTATCGCTCTTATCCTCCTACGAAGACATTCCATTGCCACAAGGCATTTGCTTTGCAGGCGAGGTAGGATTGAATGGAGAAATTCGTGCTGTAAATAGAATACAGCAGCGCATTGCAGAAGCAGAAAAATTAGGATTTGAAAAAATTTATATTTCTGCATTTAATAGCAAGGGCATTGAACCAAAAAAACATAGTATTCAAATTATCCCTGTAGAAAGAGTAGACGAAGCTTACCGACTCTTCTTTTAATCATGCCAAGCTGGATGCTTTCCTTAGGCCACTCCCATAAATTAACCGAATACACACAAGCATTCTTTCATTTATTTTATCCGCATATTTGTTTGCAATGCGGAATTGATACTTTATCTCAAAAGCAAATTATTTGCCCTGTTTGTGAATCGCAATTGCCTTTTACTAATTTCAGTCTAATGAATATAAACCCCGTAGACAAAATATTCTGGGGCAGGGTGCCTGTTGACAAAGCCTTTTCCATTTTATATTTTACCAAAGAAAGTATTGTACAAAAAATCATATTCGAGTTAAAGTATAAGCAAAATAAAAGGGCCGGTTATTTATTAGGTAAACTCATGGCAAATGAACTCAATCAATTACAGGAAAAATTTCATGTGGATTATCTCATTCCAATACCAATAAGTAAAAGAAAAATAAGGAGCAGAGGATATAACCAAAGCAAGTTATTGTGCGAGTCAATGTTTCAAAACGGTTACAAAGTGCCAGTCGCAGAGAGCCTACTTAAAACAAAAGGTACAACAACACAAACAAATAAGGACCGGTTGCACCGGGGCGAAAACAGTACGCCTATTTTTAAGCTCAACCCCAAAATAAACTTGGTTAATAAACACTTACTTGTAGTGGACGATGTGCTCACCACAGGTGCCACTTTGGAAATGGCCTGCAAATGTTTGTGGCAAGCAAAACCGGCCAGTATTCAAATAGTGACCGCTGCTTATACCTTAGCTTAAACCATTTTGCCTAAATCTTGTTATATTTATGATCAAATACACAACAATATGAAAATTTTAGCCACTATTTTAATATTAGCGACCTCCCTAATGGTGAATGCGCAAAGTATTCACGGTTTTAAGGTAAAAGGCATTGATGGAAAACAAATTGATTTTGCCTCCTTTAAAGGAAAAATGATATTGGTGGTGAATACCGCTAGTAAATGTGGCTATACCCCACAATACGAGGGTTTAGAAAAAGTATATAAGCAATATAAAAACAAACTAGTGATTATTGGTTTCCCTTGCAATCAATTTGGTGGTCAGGAACCAGGGAGCAATGAGGAAATTGTAAGCTTTTGTACAAAAAACTATGGCGTCACTTTCCTTTTGGCGGATAAAATTGATGTAAAGGGTGCCTCTATTGCACCTATCTACCAATGGTTAACGCAAAAATCAAAAAATGGAGTAGTGGATGCCAATATTTCTTGGAATTTCAATAAATTTTTATTGGATGAGAATGGAAAAATGATTGCCTACTACCCTAGTAATGTGAAACCAGACAGCGAGGATATCTTGTCTCGCTTAAAATAAGCAGCTTTCACCAAAAGATGCATCTACTTTTTTGCACATTAAAAACCGCACCGCGGTTTTTACTTATCTTCGCTCTATGTTATTGAGCGAAGTGATAGGTCAAGAAAAATTAAAGCAGCAGCTGGTTGAAATGGTGCAGCACCAACGATTAAGCCATGCTTTACTTTTTGTAGGGCCTGAAGGCGCTGGCGGATTGCCCTTGGCGATTGCTTTTGCCCAATATATTGTGAGTATCCCCAATACTGAAGCTTCAGGATCAGATTTATTTGGAGCCCCTGCAACATCAGCGCCCAAAGTATATAGCCCCGATGAGATTGAAGTATTGCCCGCCTATCATCGTGCAAGTCGATTAATGCACCCCGATTTACATTTCTCTTTTCCAAGTATTACTGAAAAACCAGGCACCAAAAATTTAAGTGCCAATTATATCGAGGATTGGAGAGAATTTATCAATGGCTATCCTTATGGTAATGTATTTGATTGGTTACAATTAATTAAAGCGGAAAATAAGCAAGGGAATATCAGCGCAGATGAATGCGCGGAAATTATCAAAAAATTATCTTTCAAAAGTTTTGAAAGTGCTTATAAAGTGCTTGTAATGTGGATGCCTGAATATTTAGGCAAGGAAGGGAATAAATTACTGAAGCTCATTGAAGAACCCCCGGATAATACCATTTTTTTATTGGTAGCGAATTCAGAGGAACAAATACTCCCGACCATTTTAAGCCGATGTCAATATATTAAAGTGCCAAGGTTAACCACCCATGAAATTGAAACCGCTTTAATCCAAAAAGGGCATGTTGAGCCAGAAAAAGCAGCTCAAATAGCGGCGATATCGGACGGAAATTATCGGGAAGCACTTCATTTATTGCAACATAGCGATGCCGACTTTTTAACCCAAATAAGAGAGTGGCTAAACGCCATTTTAAAGGGGGGACCCGTTGCACAGCTAAAGTGGGTGGAAGAGACCAGCAAAATGGGTAGAGAGCCTCAAAAACAGTTTTTAAAGTACTTTAACCACCTTTTAGAGCATAGTATTCGTTTAAAAGTGCTTGGGAATGACCTGCCTTTGGACCCTGCTTTAAAGGATTTCGCCCTCAGAATCAACAAAATAGCGGGTGTAGGTCAATTAGAAGCCATGGTGCAGGAGCTAGACAAGGCAGTTTACCATATTGAGCGCAATGCCAACCCAAAAATGCTATTTATGGCCTTGGGAATCAAGTTCTACCATATCATTCAGAACAAAACCTTAATTTTGACAGAAGCTTAAACTAAGAGATTTGCGCGCAGGGAAGTTTAAGCAGGTATTTATTATTCATTAACAGTTAGAACTAACTATATATGGGATGTGGATCATGTGGAACCGGCAAGCCGGGCGGTTGCAAAAGCAACGGAGGCTGTAGTTCAGGTGCTTGTAACAGATTAAATGTACACGATTGGTTATGCGACCTGCCCATTGACGATGTTGAAAGTCAATGTAAAGTAATTGAAGTAAGCTTTAAACAAGGTAGCAGAAAAGATTTTTTCAAAAATACCACTTTACAGCAATTTGAAAAAGGAGACTATGTCACCGTTGAAGGGGTGAATGGTTTTGACCTAGGCGAAGTATCGCTTACAGGCGAATTGGTAAGATTGCAGTTAAAGAAAAGAGGGATGGACGAGTTTAATCCCGAAATGAAAAAGGTATTAAGACCAAGTGCGGACAGAGAAATTGAAACTTACAAAATTAGTAAAAGTAGAGAAGCTGATATTTTAGCAAGAAGTCGTACACATGCCTCCAACTTAAAACTAGCCATGAAGCTAAGTGAAGTGGAAGTGCAAGCGGACGGTAAAAAAGCAACTTTCTTTTATACTGCGGATGATCGTATTGACTTTAGAGAACTCATCCGCATTTTTGCTGGCGAATTCAAAGTAAAAGTGGAAATGCGTCAAATTGGTATTCGTCAAGAAGCAGCCAAATTAGGGGGTATTGGAAGTTGTGGTCGTGAATTATGTTGTAGCACTTGGTTGCATGATTTCAAGAGTGTGAATACCACTGCAGCCCGTTATCAAAATTTATCTATTAATCAAACTAAATTAAGCGGACAATGCGGACGTTTAAAATGTTGTTTGAATTTTGAATTAGATACATACTTGGATGCATTACAAGGATTCCCTGACTATGCAGATACCTTGCAAACTGCCATGGGCCCAGCGTTCCTAATTAAAAAAGATATTTTCAAAAATTTAATGTGGTATACCCTGCCCAACAATACAAAGCATTACCCTTTAACCATTGACCGTGTAGTTGAAATTAAAAAATTAAACCAACAAGGAGTACCAGTGGAAGAATTGCAAGCAGTGGAGGTAACAAGTGGTAAACCAAAAGAAGTGGAACCTTCCTTTGTGGATGTGGTAGGACAAATTAGCCTTCGAAGTTTAGAGAAAAACGATCGACGCCGCAGGGACCAACAAAGAGGGCCAGGCAACTTTAATAACGACCGAAATAATAACGGACCCAGAAACAATTTTAATAGAGACCAACGTGGTCCCAATAGTGGTCCCAATAACAATGGGCCTCGCAACAATAACGGACCAAGGCCTAATAACGGACCTAGACCAAACAATGGCCCCAATAATGGACCGCGTAACAACAATGGCCCAAGAGCTAATAACGGACCAAGCCAAGACAATAGGCCGCCGCAAGGAGATAATTCAGGTTCAGGACCTGCTCAATCTTAATTAGATAAACGAATACATAAAAAAATAACGCTCTGCTGGAGCGTTATTTTTTTGCAATCATTTTCCTACATCAACCAATAATGATTAAGCTGCATTTTAGTGAAACAGCTTTTCCAATTCCTCATTGGTGAAATCCATTAAGTGCTTTACATAATTAGGGGAGAAATTAAATTCCAATCCAGCAGTTTGATAGAGCTCAGGCAAAGTTTTAGTGCCGCCCAATGCCAAAGCATTCATGTAATTTTCCAATGCCTGATTTGGATTTTTTTGATACTGCATCCACATACCAATGGCGCCTAATTGTGCAATGCCATATTCGATATAATAAAAAGGCACTTCAAATAAATGCAGTTGACGCTGCCAACCAATGGCACGATACATATCAAGTCCAGTATAGTCAATGCTATTGGTTGAAAACTCTTTTAAAATAGCGGTCCAGTTATTTGTCCTTTCTTCAATAGTGTGATTTGGATTTTCATATACCCAATGTTGAAATTTGTCAATAATGGCAATCCAAGGGAATATCGTAATAGTTCGTTCTAACTGATGTTCTTTCGCTCTATTTAAATCGGTGTCATTGTCAAAGAACGATTGCCAATGGTTCATAGTAAACAATTCCATAGCCATGCTTGCTACTTCTGCAATTTCCATTGGATACTCTTTAAACGCACTTAAGGATAATGGATGTGCTAAGAAAGAATGAATCGCATGACCCCCTTCATGAACCATGGTGGTTACATCGCTCATTTGTCCTGCCGCATTCATAAAAATAAACGGCGCACCCGATTCTGCCAATGGACAATTGTATCCACCCGGTGCTTTTCCTTTTCTACTTTCTAAATCAAAATGTTTAAGCTCATTCATCTTACGTAAACATTCTGCAAAAAAAGGATTCAGTTGCTCAAAACAAGCCACGGATTTTTCATATAAGTCTTTGCCATCCGTAAAAGGCCTCAAAGGCTTGGTACCAGTAGGTTCTGCTTCGGTATCCCAAGGTTTTAAAACATCCAATCCTAGTTTCTGTTTTTTGCGCGCATATATTTTATCAATTAAAGGAAGCACATGTAATTTAACTGCTTCATGAAATTGAAAACAATCTTCCTTGGTATAATCAAAACGTCCTAGCTCTACAAATTTATAATCACGGTAATTTTCGAATCCGGCATTCACCGCCACCTGATGTCTTTTTTGAATGAGTGAAGTAAACAATTCATGCATCACATCCTTGTCCTGCAAACGACGTTCCTGAATTTTTTTATACGCCTCTTCTCTTACTGCTCGGTCTTCGTTTTCTAAAAACTGCGCCGCTTGTTGCAAGGTGTATTCCTGTCCATTCATTTCAATGGTCATTTTTCCTGCAATCGTACCATACTGTTGTTGCAATACACTTAGTTCAGCCTGCAAAGGAATATTCTCGGTTCTAAATAAATCAATACTCTTTTTTACAGAACGTAAATAAGTAAAGTATTCGGCTTTTTCTAATGCTTCCGTAAAGGGACTCGCAATTAATTTTTTATTCAAGGCATCCGCATAGGGTTGCATTTGGGGTTGGATTTCCATACAGAAATACGTAAAAGCTTCCTCCAAACTTTTATCCGTCGTATCACAGGTCATTTTAATTTGTCTCCAACAGGCATCTTCGCTAATAAAAGCCTCCAATTCACTCAAATCCTGTAACCAGTTTTCAAGCTCCTCCTTGCTGTCAATAGTCCTATTGGTCAATTCTATAAACATAGGTTCCAAGCCAGCCCAATTGGTTAAAATAAAGTCCGCGGGTAGGTATTTATGAGGTGTTTTTTTGATGTCGGCCGTTCTTGGCATAAGTTGAGATTTTAAGTGGCAAATTTACTACTTTTACACACTTTTAAACTATTTAATAGTGGCCAACAGCATTCATTTATTACCAGATCATATAGCCAATCAAATTGCGGCAGGCGAGGTTATTCAACGACCCGCCAGTGCCGTTAAGGAGTTATTGGAGAATGCGGTAGATGCAGGGGCCACAGAAATTAAATTAATTATCAATGACGCCGGCAAGGCCTTGATACAAGTCATTGACAATGGAAAAGGGATGAACCCTATTGATGCCCAAAATGCTTTTGCACGACATGCCACTAGCAAAATAAGTACGATAGAGGACCTTTTTCAAATAAGAACCATGGGATTCAGAGGGGAGGCGCTTGCTTCCATTGCTGCGGTGGCTCAAGTAAGTTTGAAAACAAGGCAGGCCAATGACGAATTAGGCACCAGTGTAGAAATTGAAAATAGCGAGGTGTGCGAAACAAGTCCTGTAGCATGTGCAGTGGGTACCAATATTAGTATGAAAAATTTATTTTTCAATGTACCCGCAAGACGTAATTTTTTAAAAAGCAATTCAGCCGAACTAAAACATATTATCGAAGAATTTACGAGAGTTGCTTTAGCCTTTCCTGAAATATATTTTAGTTTAACCAATAATGGACAGGATGTTTTTCATTGGGAGTCAGGTAGCTTTAAGCAAAGGGCCATTCAAGTACTTGGCAATAGTTACCAAACTAAGTTAGTGGCTGTCGGAGAAAAAACTGATTACCTGACGATCTCTGGATTTGTAGGGAAACCCGAAACGGCTAAAAAAACAAGAAGTGACCAATACTTTTTTGTAAATCGTCGATTTATAAAAAGTGCCTATTTACATCACGCCATTGCCAATGCATTTGATGGATTAATCCCTAAAGAAAGTTTTCCTAGCTATATTTTATATATTGATGTGGATCCTGCGCAAGTAGATATTAATGTGCATCCCACTAAACAGGAAATAAAATTCGAGGATGATAAAATTATCTACTCTTTTGTTCAAGCTGCTATAAAGCATGCTTTAGCACAATTTAGTATAGCGCCATCTTTAGATTTTTCATTGGATGCTGACATACAGCAACTGGATGCAATTCAAAAACCAGCAAGCGATGAACAAAGGAACAGTGCAGCCAGCAGTTCATTGTATGCAGGATTTACTCAAAAAAATCAAGCCCATTTTATTCCAAGGGTAAGTGATGTAGAGAAAAAAGAATGGAAAAGTTTTTTTAGTGCGCTTCCAAACAGTGCCGATCAGAATGAAATGGAAAATGGAAACGAAGGTTTTATTGTAAAATCTTCCTCCATGGGATTGTACAAAGAAAGCGATGATGTCCTTGTAAAGGAAGACGCTACCCTTTTACAAATAAACAATACTTACATTCTGGCACCTGTTGGTGCAGGGATGATTATGGTACACCAGCAATTAGCACACGAAAGAGTTTTATACGAAAAATACCAAAAGGCAAGTGTTCAACCCCATGCTACTCAAAAAAGTTTATTCCCAATCGTATTGGAATTAAGTGTGCCCGATGCTATTTTATTGGAAGAGATGATGGAGAATCTGGCACCTATTGGTTATGAGATAGAACCTTTTGGACAAAATAGTTTTATCATACAGGGTATTCCTGCCGATGTAATTTCAGGAAACGAAAAAAATGCCATTGAATTATTATTAGAACAATTCAAACACTTTAGTGGAGATATTAAATTCAGTAAACGTGAAAAATTAATTCGTTGCATGGCACGCCAAACGGCTATTAAAGCTGGGCAACCACTTACCCAAAAGGAAATGCATGGCTTAATTAGTTCCTTATTTAATTGCGAAACACCCAATGTAAGCGCAAGTGGTGCTCCAACCTATATTGACTTTAAAGAAGCTTATTTAGACGGCTTATTTAGCAAATAGAAAAGCTCCATTGGCAAATTACTGCAACCTTCTAATTTCACAAATTCAAGGAACCGCTCAATGAATTAATATTTATGCATAATTGCAGTTAAATATTCCTCTACTGCATGGCGAACTGGGGCAGTTGAACTCAGGTGATTGCCTACTAAAACAGAAAACAACAACTTAGTTCCTTTATTCGTAATGATATAGCCACTCAATGCAATTTGATTTCCTAAAGTACCTGTTTTTGCATACAAAACACCCGGTATGTTTTTATAATAAGCCGCTAAAGTGCCTTTTCCCCCTTTTGCAAAAAGGACTTGGATGCGCTCCATAGGAAACTCTTTTCCCATTTGTTGCAACAAAGCAATGTAGTTTTCAGGTGTGGTTAAATTAAACCTACTAAGGCCACTGCCATCTGCCCAGGCTGCCTTTTGCGGAAAATCGGAAAAATCTGTTTTTAAAATAGTATCAATAATAGCAGCATCATCCATTTTGCCCAATAATTGCTGACTGGTCATTAATAAAACTTGTTCAGCAAAAAAGTTATCGCTTCGATTCATCATTATTTTTAACAATGTATCCGTTGGCACTGTTTTAATTATCTTGGCAGCGGATTGATTCCAGCCTTTTTGAATGACTAATGGATAAAAAGGATGCAAACTATCCTCTATCAAAGCTTTTGCAACACTATAATTATTTCCAGTAATAAATGGCACTTGATGTTTAGCATTCTTTAAGGTGTCGGAGGTAGGATAAAACTGATTACTTGATTTTTCGCGCGTCCATAATGTATATGTTGCTGGCAGGTTTTGATTTTTTGTAAAAAAGCTAGGCTTGATTTGAACGCCATTTTCTTTTTTATAAATGGTGACTACATTGCCATATATATTCAGCCTGTTCCTTTCGAGCTGGTAGTCATACGCGTAATCATCCCATGACCAACCTCTCCCATATACTTTAAATTGATCTACGGAATCAGGTGTACATAATACAATTTGCTTTTTAGTATTTTTAATCAACTCCGCTACAGGCTGATAGGTAAAATCTGGATGTAAAAAGCTAGGGTCTCCTAATGGCATCAAAAAAATAGAGTCCTTATTTTCTGCAAAGTTCCATCCTGGAATGGAATCCTTTAAATACTTCATGCCTAAATAGCAAGACTGAATTTTAGTATTACTTGCTGGCGTAAAATAATGATCGCTCTGGTATTTATCCACCCAGGTATCGTTTGATGCATTGTACACCGCGATACCAATATGCGCCCCCTTTAAAGGCGCAGCAGTCAATAATGTTTTTTGGGCTTTTTGTACACTACATGCGGTTAATAAAAATACCGCAACAAAAATAAATTGAAATGAAGTTGCTACTCTCTTTCTAAAGCTCTTAACCATCTTTCTGGAATTTCGTTATTGGAAGCTACTAAATAATCTTTGTAACTGCAAGGACACCACTGTTTATTATGTAGTTTCATCCACCAACGACCCGTACTTTTACTTTGTAAAAACATGGTATCAATATCTGTAAAAGCAATGTGAAATTCCTTGAATCTTTCTATATCTGTAATGGGGAATTCTTTTTTTCCTTTTTGCACCCCATCCATTACATACCAAAGCATTTGTGCAACTTGAATGGCAGTTAAATCATTGCGATCACTTTCGGCCTGGTAACCATATAATCCAATCGTACTCGTTTTCCAACTCATACCTGCATATTGCATAAGTACACAAGCTTCCTCCCCATTAAATCCGTTAGGGGTCACTAAATTAGCAGGGGCTTGTGCATTTTGAATTGCACTAATATCAAAACTCATTAAATGACTATCGCGAATAACGGGTTCCATTTCCTCGATATTCTCTCTCACCTTACCCAATCTAAAGCAATCAAATCTTAATTTATCAATGGTCTCAAGCATATGCGGATGCATAAAGTAACTTTGGAATCCAATATGCGCATAATGATTTAGATGATTGGGAAGACCGGTAAATAATTCCTCTAAAAAATGATCCGATGGAAGTCGTGCTTCTAAATCCAAGTCAATTTTAGCATCAACCACCACTGCGTTAACCAATGTTGGAATGGAAGTGTATGCATGGTATTGCGCCAATGTCAGATCATGTGCTCCTCCAATGATAATTACTTTCTTATTTTGTAAAATCAACTCCGAAATAACTGTTCTTAATGCCGCATAACTATCTTGTAGGGTTTGGCCAATTTTGACATTACCCAAATCCGCAACGGTTACCTGTGTATGCCAATAGTATAAATTGTAAAAAGCTGCCCTAATTGCATCGGCAGCTGCGTATCCATTCAGCGCAATCCCAGCCCCTCTGCATTCTCCCGCACCAATAATAACAATATCAGCATTGGTAATATCTGGAAGTGTTCCCTGATTGGCTAAAATATGCTTCCCTAGCTGTGTATCACGATATCCTTCGTCCTTGGACAAAAGGTCTAAATTAACAGGTTGTAAAAAATCTTGAATAGACGACAATGACATTGCTTACATTTAACTATAGCATTAACGTAAAAAAAGGCAAAACATTGCCTATTGTGGTGTTAATCTTGGAATTTATAACCAATCCCCCGAATTGATATAAAATGGGCAGGGTTACGGGGGTCTGTTTCGAAATATTTCCTAAAATTGAGGATAAAATTGTCAATGGTGCGGGTATTGGGGAAAACATTATACCCCCACACGGTTTGAAGAATATGCTCCCTGGAAACCACGGTATTTTTATGGTCAATTAACAGCTTTAATAGCATCGCTTCTTTTTTAGTAAGTACTATTTTTTCGCCTGATTTTGTAATTACTTCTAATGAGGTAAAATTAAACTCATTCCCTGAAAAGTGATATTGTTCTGTATTGGGGAACTGCGAAATAGCCGTATGTTTTTGGATTAATTTAGCTACTCTCAATAAAAGTTCTTCTAAATTAAATGGCTTAGTCATATAGTCATCCGCTCCCGTCTTTAGCCCTTGTATTTTATTCGCGCTCGTGTTTTTTGCACTTAATATAAGAATGGGTGTTGAATTGTTATTTAATCGCAGTATCTCAGTAATGGCAAACCCATCAATACCAGGCAACATGATATCCAAAATAATTAAATCAAAATGGGCTTGCTCAACTTGTCGAATTGCTTCAGGACCATCAAAGGCAGAACTTACTTCATAACCTTCTAACTGAAGATTTAATTTTAAAGTATCATGCAGGTTAACTTCGTCTTCAACTAATAAAATTAAATATTTTGACATCTTAGTTTTGATAATAAGTAAAAATGAAGTTACTTCCTTTGGGTGTATTTGGTAATACTATTAAATTGGCCTTATGAAATTCAGCAATACGCTTGCATAAATACAAGCCTAGTCCCGTACCCTTTGCAAATCTTGTATTTTCAGCACCCGAGCGATAAAATTTCTCAAATATTTTTTCTCGATCTACTTCCTCCACACCCACTCCTTCGTCAGCAACCGAAAGTACAATTTTGCCTTGCACTTCCGCTAAGCTAACGGTAATATTTGTGTCTGCAGTGGCATATTTAATGGCATTGTCTATCAAATTATTCAAGAGTAATTGAATTAAAACGGACTCTCCTTTAATAAATATATTTTCTTGTATATGGTCTGTAAATTTTCGTTGTGAAAATCTTGTCTTAAAGTTTTCAAGGGTATTGTGAACGATAAAAGAAAAATCAAAAGCTTGCTCATTTTTTTGGTACTGGCCCATGTCTAATTGCGAAGCAAGTAAAATATTATTGCACAAATGATCTAGCCTTTGGGTTTCTGATAGTGAATTTTCAAGCATTTTTTTTTGTTGTGCTTCATCCAAATTCCTTTTTAAAATAGTTTCTATATTAAGTTGCGTAATTGCAATGGGTGTTTTTAATTCATGGGTAACCGCCATCATAAAATTTTGTTGTTGATTAGAATACCTGATTTGTTTAATCAATGATCTGTAAACATAAATTGCCCCTAATAAAAACAAACACAAAAATGTCACTCCCTCACCAATATATTGTTTGGTTTTTCTAATTTGAAAATCTAGGATTGCTTTGTTTTTGTTTAAAATGGCAGGATCTTTAGTTTGTATACTGCTATACTGAATATTGGCAATTTGGTCGTTCTGTTTCACCAATGAAACATACCACCAAATAAATGCAGCAATCATATAGACTAAAAAAAGCCAATAAATGATTCTGATAAACTGCAGATGATTATACTTTAAACGAAGCCGCATTGTTATTTTGCTTTTTCAACCCTAATACCAGTTGATAATATATTGTCTAAGGGATCCTCTCTCATGGTATGCGAAAGGGAAAACTTGTATATTCCTTTTTTAAAATAAACGGGTTTGCTATTAATGGGAATTCTTTGGTCATACAAGTCGTCCATTCCGGTGCCAAACCAGCCTTTGATATCATCCGCTAAATTTAAATTAACCGATTGCTTACTTACAGAATCATTGGGAGCGGCTGTTTTTAATTGAATCCAAATGTTTTTATAATGATACGCATTGTGGTGACGTATTACAAAATATACATGATAAGGAACTGTGCTATCATTAATTTGAAATTGGTATTCGTTCACTTGTTTTGAGGCCCATTTGTGATCGGGATAAATCGTACTTTGCTCAAACAGCTGTTTCGTTTGGCAGCCAAACAATACAACTGTTATCATAAAAACTGAAAAAATATTTTTTTTCCCCGACATACTATAAAACATTTAATATTTGCTCTTTTGCTTTTTCTAACTCATCCTTCATTAGAATCACTGCTTTTTGAATATGAATATCATTGGCTTTTGAACCTGTTGTATTAATTTCTCTTCCCATTTCTTGTAGTATAAAAGAAAGCTTTTTGCCCTTGGAAGCCTCTTTGTCATTGAGCACCTCCTTAAAGTAAACACAGTGATTGGTAAGTCTTACCTTTTCCTCTGAAATGTCGATTTTTTCAATGTAATAAATCAGTTCTTGCTCTAACCTATTGTTATCATATTTATCAGCACCTACTTGTTGTTCCAATAATTTTACCAACCCTTCTCGAATTTTAACTCTTCGATTGGGCTCATGTTCTTCAATGATTGCCTGTTGTGATTCAATGGCAGCAACGCGTTCTAATAAATCTTTTTCAATAGATTTTCCTTCCTCTAAACGATGCTGAATTAAGTGTTCAATAGCTGTATGCAAGAGCCCTACTATAGCATTCCACTCCTCTTCCGTAATTACTTCGTTGGTGGAAGAAACTACATCTGGAAGTTTTAATAAAGTACTTATTAAATTATCTTTTTCAATGCCCAATTCGTTCGCTAATTCCATAATGGGTTGATAATATGATTTTGCGAGTGCAGTATTGATACTTACCGGTTTTGCAACTCCATTGGATTTAAATGAAATAGAACACTCCACACTTCCCCTGAACAACATTTCATTTAGCTTATTTCTTATTTCAACCTCATAGGGTTTTAATAAATTAGGCATGTTTAAACGCAAATCAAATTGCTTGCCATTTAAGGACTTTACTTCTACTAAAAACGTTTTTTCTTTAAAAGCACCTTCCGCCCTTCCATACCCCGTCATTGAATACAACATACAAATACATTTATTAATAAATAAAGGTATTAAATATTAAGGAAGCAGCAGTATTTTTTAGAAATCAATGCCAATGAAGTTTCGCTTCTTTTGATTGTACAATTTAAAATCAAATGTGTACAATTTTCCAGGACGATGCGTGACATTTGTTTCCATTTCATCCGTGTCGCATAAAAATCCTGTGGAGGCCACTTTTTTACGAAAATTTCTCCTATCTAATTTAACATTCAGGATTGCTTCATAAACACTTTGCAGCTGCCTTAATGAAAATTTGACTGGCAATAAATTAAAGGCCAATGGATGTTCCTGAATACGTTTTCTTAGCCATTGTGTACAGGTTTCCAATATCATGCTGTGGTCAAAGGCCATTTCGGTAATTTGATTCACCGGATGCCATTTTAACTCATTGTCATGCAAAAGAAGTTCATAATGCTTGATATTTAATAAGGAGGCGTACACGGTGGTAATTACCCGCCCGCCAGGATGCCGATCAGGTTTACTAAATGTATGTACCTGTTCTAGGTACACATCACTCATGCCGGTTCTTTGTTTGAGCACCCTAATAGCCGCAGTATCTAAATCCTCATTAGACTGTACATTGTCTCCCAAAAGGGTCAGTTTACCTTGAAATTGCATAAGATCGCTTTTAATAAGCAACACTTTAAGTGCGTTTTCATCAAATCCAAAAATCACACAATCCACGGTTAAAGGAACCGTTGGATAGGACTTTACTAAATCAACGGCATTTTTGTCTTGAATTGACAAATTTTGCCCATCAATATGTTGAGATTCCGTCATAAGCAATCTTAAAATAAAAGCAATACAATGACAAAATACGAAATAAAAGATAAAACAATTTGTATTTTAGCGCAGTTTTTATCCTATGTATAGCAATCAACAAATACAAGCACTTCAAAAAATTACGAAGGACTTCATAGAAAGTCCCCATAATATTGATTTGGCAGCATTAAGCAATGTGCTGAAATTTCATGAATACCAGTATTATGTCATGTCTAACCCCTTAATTGCGGATTATGAGTATGATTTGTTATACCAACAACTCATTGCCTTAGAAACAGCAAGCCCACATTTAATTAGTAAGGATTCTCCTAGTCAAAGGGTGGGCAATAGCTTAAACAACCAATTTCAAACTATTCCTCATTTGGTGCCCATGCTGAGTCTTGAAAATAGCTATAATGCTGAAGACTTAAATGATTTTGATCGGAAAGCACGAGAGGGCGCAATGCTCGATGAAATTACCTATTGTGTAGAACCAAAATTTGACGGTGCGAGCATTTCATTGGTATATGAAAACGATCTGTTGGTACGCGGTTGTACCCGAGGCGACGGTGTTGCTGGGGAGGAAATTACTCAAAACATCAAGCAGATAAAATCTATTCCATTAAGTATTCCGCTTTCCGCTTATGGGATTCAGCAAATAGAAATTAGAGGAGAGGTGATCATGAGTAAAAAATCCTTCCATGATTTTAATGAAAAATTACAACTAAAAAAAATGGCCACCCTTGCGAATCCGCGCAATGCAGCATCGGGTAGTTTAAGAATGAAGGATCCGAAGGAAGTAGCAGAACGTAATTTAGATGCATTTATTTACCATATTAGCTTTTACACTTTGAAGGGAAGTGCCACTACCCCTGAATTATTAAAAACACATAGCGGGTCTTTGGAATTACTTTGGAACATGGGTTTCAGGTCACCGCAAAAAGAAAAAAAAGTACACTCAAATATAGAGGGGGTAATACAATTTTGTAATGATTTTGAAACCGAAAGAGACAAGCTGCCCTATGAAATTGACGGATTGGTGATTAAAGTGAACGATTTTGCATTGCAAGAAAAACTAGGCATGACCTCCCATCATCCAAGGTGGGCTATTGCCTATAAGTTTAAGGCGCGACAAGCAACAACCATTTTAGAAAATGTAGAATTTCAAGTGGGAAGAACTGGCGCGGTGACCCCGGTAGCAAAATTAAAAGCCGTGGCCATTGGCGGTGTTACTGTTTCAAGTATTTCCATGCACAATGAGGAATATATAAGAGAAAAAGATTTGCGTTTAGGCGATACCGTAATTATTGAAAGAGCAGGAGATGTGATACCACAAATTGTTCAATCCATTCCAACCTTACGAAAAGGAACGGAGACCGTGATTGAATTCCCCACTTCTTGCCCTGTTTGTAATTATACATTAGAAAAAGAGGAAACAGAAGCGGTGTGGAGATGCAATAACCCATTATGTTCTGCACAAGTGGTAGAGCGCCTGATTCACTTTGTGAGCAAGGACGCAATGGATATCAAAAGTTTTGGCGATGCCAATATTAGAAAGTTATATGAACTTGGATTATTAAAAAATATTCCTCAAATATATCAATTGGACTTCTCAGTCATTGGGACACTCGAAGGCTTTGGCAAGAAAAGTATTGATAATTTACAAGCCGCCATCGAGGCTTCTAAATCCCAACCTCTATATCGATTAATTTATGCCTTAGGCATTCGATTTGTTGGGGAAACCACCGCTAAAACCATTGCTGCGAATATTCATCATGTATTAGATTTAGAAAATTTAACTGAAGATCAATTGCAAGGCTTTGAAGACGTAGGTATTAAAGTGGCAAAAAGTATTTATCAGTATTTCCATGAAGCAAAGAATATTGCATTGCTAAAAGAGTTAGAGTCATTGGGTTTAAATATGATTCAAACCAATACCACAGCGGTGGATGGAAATTTATCTGGCCTTAATTTTTTATTCACTGGCACCCTCATGCAATTGAAACGCTCCGAGGCTGAATCCATGGTTGAAGGACGCGGAGGACATATATTGAGTGGTGTGAGTAGTAAACTCAATTATTTGGTCGTAGGCGAAGACGCAGGTAGTAAATTAGAGAAAGCAAAAAAAATAGCCTCGATAAAAATTATTACCGAGGCGGATTTCGTGGAATTAATTAAAAATTAAGTTTTGTTTTCAAAAAAGAAAGCATTGAATCATTTTAATGCTGAGATTCGAGTCATAGCGTAAAAAATTTATAAATTCGAACGTAAAAAAAGTCTGCATGTCTGAGCACAAAGTGCGAGTTCAGACTTTTAGTTTGTGTTTATGAATTTTAGCGGCCATGACGAGCTCGAAGCATAAGATGGTTCATGAATATTCTTTTTATAAAAAACTAAATTATTCCTTGTTCGCTTAAGTACTCTGCAATCTGAACTGCATTGGTAGCAGCACCCTTGCGTAAATTATCACTCACAATCCACATATTTAATGTTTTTGCTTGCGTTTCGTCGCGACGTAAACGACCTACAAATACTTCGTCCTTTTCATGTGCCCACAAAGGCATTGGATAAAATTGCGTTGCATCGTCTTGTTGCACTACCACACCTGGCGCAGCTGCTAATTCAGCAATCAATTCTTTTAAATCAAATTCATTTTCGAATTCAACATTCACACTTTCGCTATGGCCACCCATCACTGGAATACGCACGGTGGTTGCAGTTACCTTGATATTATCATCTTGCATAATTTTGCAAGTTTCTTTGACCATCTTCATTTCCTCTTTCGTGTATCCATTTTCCAAAAAAACATCAATTTGAGGAATGGCATTTAAATCAATTTGGTATTTATAGGCCATATCTTTTGCAGATAAGGTTTTACCTGCACGTTCTTCCATTAATTGATCCACAGCTTGCTTACCTGTTCCAGTGACACTTTGATACGTGCTCACAATAACACGCTTAATTTTATATTTCGCATGTAAAGGTTGTAAAGCAACTACCATTTGAATTGTTGAGCAATTTGGATTGGCAATAATCATATCTTCCGCTGTCAACACGGATGCATTTACTTCGGGCACGACTAACTTTTTTGTCGGATCCATTCTCCAAGCCGAAGAATTATCAATCACACGAATACCGGCAGCCGCAAACTTAGGCGCCCACTCAGTAGAAGTGCTACCACCCGCTGAAAAAATAGCTAAGGCAGGTTTTGCTGCAATCCCATCTTCCATACCTACTACCTTATATGCTTTCCCCTTAAACATCACTTCCTTGCCAACTGAACGTGCAGAAGCAACTGGAATTAATTCAGTTATGGGGAAATTTCTTTCTGTTAGTACTTGTAACATTTTTGTGCCTACTAGCCCTGTGGCACCTACAACTGCAACGCGCATGGATATTGGTTTTTATTAATAAAATTTTCAAGATTTTCTTTTTCAGGTCTACTGTTTTTTCAAAGACGTAGAAAAAGAAAAAAGCCTTCCTGATGGAGGAAGGCTTCTTGGTATATTTTTATGCATACAAACAATCAGGCCTTCCGCTTAGCGTGGTTTTTTGATTTGTTTTGTATGTTTATTTTTCATCATTGTACAACAAAATTAATTGGATGCGATCATTTCACCAAATTAAACTAATTCAATATCGAAGTTTACTAAGGAAACAAACGATTGTACACGTTGTTTAATTTCCTCCATATCAATTTCAGTTAATCGCTGTGTGCCAAATTTTTCAACACAGAAACTAGCCATAGCACTACCTAAAATGATTGCTGATTTCATATTTTCAAAAGAGTAATCTTTTGTTTTTGCTAGGTATGCAACAAAACCACCAGCAAAAGTATCGCCAGCTCCGGTTGGATCAAATACTTCTTCCAAAGGCAAGGCAGGCGCAAAGAACACTTCATTTTCGTGGAACAACAATGCACCATGTTCTCCTTTCTTAATAATCAAATATTTAGGACCCATGGCCATGATTTTCTTAGCGGCTTTCACTAAGCTATATTCACCACTCAATTGACGTGCCTCACTATCATTCACCAATAAGACGTCCACTAAGCTAATAGTATGTAATAAATCGTCTAACATAATTTCCATCCAAAAATTCATCGTATCCATTACGATTAACTTAGGGCGGTTTTTCATTTGTTTAATTACGCTACTTTGTACCCCTGGAACTAAGTTGCCTAACATTAATATTTCACAATCCTGATAGCTTTCTGGCACAACAGGTTGAAAGTTCTCCAATACATTTAATTGAGTATCTATAGTGTCGCGGGTGTTCATATCCAAATGATACTTACCACTCCAGAAAAAAGTCTTTTCGTCTTTTTTAATTTGCACCCCTTCTAAATTCACCCCTCGATTGGTTAAGGCATCTAATTCAGATTGAGGAAAGTCACCTCCCACCACTGAAATTTGTTTCACTGGGGTAAAATTAGATGCGCACCAAGCTATATAGGTTGCAGCACCACCAATAATTTTATCACTTTTCCCAAAGGGTGTTTCAATGGCATCAAAGGCCATAGAGCCGACTACTACTAAAGACATGTGTTTTGTTTTTTTCTAGGCGCGAAACTACGATATTTTACGGGGAACTCCTTTGTCCTGAATAATCAATATCGGATGCCTTTTTAAGGGTTTGATAATAAAAAACTAACAAATTTGTCATTTTTATAAAAAATGGGGCACTTTTAAAGTATAAATTAATTAAATTTGCACTAACATTTAAAGCATTTATATCATGGCAAGAATCAAAACCGAAAAAAATCTATCTCGCAAAGACATTATTGTAAGCAAAGCGGCTTCCCTTTTTAGAGAAAAAGGATACAAAGCTGCAAGTATGCGAGATTTAGCAGAAGCCGTTGGCGTTGAAGCTGCTAGTTTATACAACCACATAAAATCAAAGAGTGAATTATTACACGAATTGGTATTTAGTGTTGCCAATAAATTTGTATTGAAGTTGGATGAAGTTGAATCCGAGTCTATTTCTTCATTGGATAAGATGGAAAAAATTCTTCGCTTCCATATCACCGAAATGATACATCACTATGAGGAAGTATATGTGAGTGATAGAGAGTGGAAACATTTATCTGACCCCTATTTGTCGAATTATCAAAACCAAAGACGAGTGTATAGAAAAAGATTAGCAGCAATCATTGAAGAAGGAATAAGAAATAAAGAAATCAAATCGATTGATGCACCAACCGTTGTATTAATTTTCTTACATGCTGTGAGTGGTATTGAAAGCTGGCATCGTTCTACCAAAAAAATTACTGCTGAGGAATTAGAAAAGAACATGGTAGGAATATTAATTGATGGTTTAAAAGCAAACAACTAATCCATTTTGAATTTACTATAAGTTAAAGCACGGTTTTAGTGAATGAACCCCAGTTTTAAATGGCCTCCAATCGGGGCCTTTTTTATTACCTAGTCTGTATTGTTTACATTAACTTTGCAGTTAATAATACACAGTGTCAGAAAGAAACAATTTTATTGATTACATCCGAATTTTTGCCCATAGTGGTCATGGTGGAGCAGGATGTAAACACTTTTTAAGAAATAAATTAACTGCAAAGGGAGGACCCGATGGAGGGGATGGTGGTCGTGGAGGTCATGTGATCCTAAGAGGCAATAGCCAACTTTGGACCTTACTCCACTTGCGTTATCATAAAAATATGATTGCAGAAAATGGCGAGAATGGAAGTAAAAATAATTGCACCGGAAAGGATGGAAAGGATATTATTATTGAAGTACCCTTAGGTACCATTGCAAAAGACGAAGAAACTGGAAAAATCGAAGGAGAAATACTACATGATGGCCAAGAAATAGTTTGGTTGAAAGGGGGGCGAGGTGGATTAGGAAATAGCAATTTTGCTACTGCTACTCAACAGGTTCCGGAATATGCACAACCCGGTGAAGCGGGTGTGGAAGGTTGGAAGCAAATTGAATTGAAAGTATTGGCCGATGTTGGATTGGTTGGATTCCCCAATGCAGGAAAATCAACTTTACTCTCCTCCATTACCGCTGCAAAACCAAAAATTGCCAACTACGCATTTACGACCTTAACCCCTCAATTAGGCATGGTGGAATACCGCGATAATCGATCGTTTTGCATTGCCGATTTGCCAGGTATTATTGAGGGTGCAGCCGAAGGAAAGGGGCTAGGACATCGCTTTTTAAGGCATATCGAAAGGAATGCAGTTTTATTGTTTTTGATTCCAGCTGATTCCAATGATCATAAAAAAGAATTTGAGATTTTAAAGAATGAACTCAACGAATTCAATCCCGAATTACTTCAAAAGGAATTCATTATCGCCATTAGTAAGTCAGATTTATTGGATGAAGAACTAACCGAAGCCATAGAAAAAGAATTGCCTGAAAATGTCCCACATATTTTTATCTCCTCTGCAATCAATAAAAATTTAGTGGAATTAAAAGACATGCTCTGGAATGCATTAAATAAACCAATTTAATTTCGAATACATAATTCTCGCGCTCACCTCACTTAAACTCAAATCCGATTTTTTACTTTTACTTGCTCGAATGTTCGCTCGAATTAGTATTCTAAATTTCAAATAAAGTCATAAAAAAAAGGCCCGCGAAATTCGCAGGCCTTTACTATTTGTAACTAGTTTCTTCTAGTTGTTATTTGTTTTTGCAGCTTTACTACGCTCGTTCTCATCTAACATTGACTTACGCATACGCACCGACTTTGGCGTCACTTCAATACACTCATCAAACTGAATGTACTCCATACACTCTTCTAAAGTATATTGAACTTTTGGCGTAATACGAACACTATCATCGGATCCACTTGCACGGTGGTTCGTTAATTTTTTCATCTCCACAGCATTGATATTTAAATCACCTGGCTTGATATGCTCTGCCAAAATTTGGCCTGCATATACTTCTTCACCTGGTTCAATAAAGAAACGACCTCTATCCTGTAACTTATCAATAGAGTATGCAGTTGTGGTACCGCCACCTTTAGCAACCAATACACCATTACTTCTTCCAGGAATTTGTCCTTTCCAAGGTTTGTATTCGTTAAAACGGTGCGCCATAACCGCTTCACCTGCAGTTTGTGTTAACATTTGAGAACGAAGTCCAATCAATCCTCTTGAAGGGATATCAAATTCTAAATGTTGCATGGTACCCTTAGATTCCATGATTAACATTTCACCCTTCTTTTGAGTTACTAAGTCAATTACTTTACCACTAAACTCACTTGGCACATCTACCACTAATATTTCAAAGGGCTCATTTTTCTTGCCATCAATTTCTTTCACCAATACTTGTGGATTACCTACTGTTAACTCATAACCTTCACGACGCATCGTCTCCACCAATACTCCTAAGTGCAAAATACCACGACCATATACCAAGAAACTATCTGCACTGTCTGTTTCCTCCACACGCAATGCTAGGTTCTTTTCTGTTTCTTTAATTAAACGATCACGAATGTGACGGGATGTTACAAACTTACCTTCCTTACCAAAGAAAGGAGAGTTGTTAATGCTAAATGTCATACTCATTGTAGGTTCGTCTACACTGATAATTGGTAAAGCTTCTGGGTTTTCAGGATCCGCAATGGTATCACCAATATTGAATTCTTCTAAACCAACTACAGCACACAAATCACCTGAAATTACTTCAGTTACTTTACGCTTACCCATTCCTTCAAATACGTATAATTCTTTTACTTTATTCTTTTTAATACTGCCATCCGCTTGCACCAACACAATGTTTTGACCTTCTTTAATGGTTCCTCTTTCTACTTTACCAATAGCAATTCGACCTAAGAAAGTAGAATAATCTAATGATGTAATTTGCATTTGTGTATGCCCTTCCTTCACATCTGGACCAGGTACATATTTTAAAATTCCGTCCATTAATGGAGTGATGTCCTCACTTTGCGTTAAGCTGTCATTAAACCAACCATTTTTACCACTACCATAAAAAGTAGGGAAGTTCAATTGATCTTCCGTTGCATCTAAGTTGAAAAATAATTCAAAAACGGCATCATGCACTTCGTCAGGACGACAGTTTTCTTTATCTACTTTATTGATAATTACAATTGGCTTTAAATTCAATTGTAATGCTTTTTGTAATACGAAACGAGTTTGAGGCATGGGTCCTTCAAAGGCATCCACCAACAAACAAACACCGTCTGCCATTTTCAACACACGCTCCACCTCACCTCCAAAGTCGGAGTGACCAGGTGTGTCGATGACATTGATTTTAACGCCTTTATAAGTTACGGATGCGTTTTTACTTAAGATAGTAATCCCTCTTTCACGTTCTAATTCGTTGCTATCCATGATTAGATCACCAGTCTCTTGGTTGTCTCTGAATACCTTTGTTGCGTGTAAAATTTTGTCTACCAAGGTAGTTTTACCGTGGTCAACGTGTGCGATAATAGCGATGTTTCTTATTTCCATGTACTGTTTTGAGGCTGCAAAGGTACGCCGTTTACAGTCCTTAAAAAAACATTTGGTAAAAAAGGAGTGAATAGATTTACACCCTTATATATATTTTATATTTATTTAATACATAACCCAATAGCCAGCAAACCAACATAAAAGATATGGCAAAGGCCAAGGAAGCCCAATAAGGCGCAAAATAGGAGAATCCATGTTGAAAAATCCACTCAAAAGAGGATTGATTGCCAATTTGAACTAGGTTAAGGATGGTTAACAATACCTCTGAGAAAAGGTAAATAACCAAGGGGTTCTTGCCAAAAACCTCGAAAAAACTAGAAAATTGCAATTGACGGTGCAATTCAATCCGGTAAATAATGGTTCCAATAATAACCATGTCCAAGCCAACGGTTAACATCACAAAGCTACTTGACCATAATTTTTTATTGATGGGAAATTGATAATTCCACATAAATCCTAAAAAGATAAATCCAGCACCCCACATAAATAAATGCGTTAAGCCCTCATATGTTTTACCCTTTTGTTGGATAAAATTACCCACGATAAAACCAATCAGAACATTCACAATGGAGGGGAGCGTACTCAACCAGCCTTCGGGGTCAAAGGCAATTCCTTCTCCATGATACATATGCGCATCCCCCATCAACCACTTGTCAAATAAAATACCTGCATTCCCTTGCATTGTTAATTCCTGTCCAGGTAAACCAAAGTGCATGGTTAAATACCAATATACTAAAAGCAAAATTGCAGATAGCACCATTACCACTCGCTCATGCATATAATACGCAATCAATGAAGCAAATCCATAACAAAGGGCAATGCGTTGTAATACCCCTAAAATTCTTGTATTACCGATAGGTCCGGTAAAGGGAAACCAATACATTAAATAGCCTAATAGAAATATGATTGCGGTTCGTTTTAATATCCTAAATAAAACGGTGCTATTGGGCAACTTTTCCCATTTAGGCAAGACAAAACTCATGGCATTTCCTACTGCAAATAAAAAGGAGGGGAATACTAAATCGGTTGGTGTAAACCCATTCCATTGAGCATGCATGAATGGGGCAAAAGTAGCTGCACTGTCACCCGGTGTATTCACAATGATCATTAAGCAAATAGTCATACCCCTAAAAACATCCAGGGATAAAAATCTTTGATTGGACATAGCTACAATTTAGACAATCAAGGTACGCAAAATATTTTTTAATCACCCTTGAAATACTTAGCTTTAATCAAATTAACGAAATGAAATTGCTTAAAATTACAGGCATAATAATTTTTATTTTTTCTGTTATTTACCTCCTAGGGCCTCACCCCAACAAACCCATTTTAAGTAATGATTTGCCGCTAATTGGGGCAAATGTCAATTTAGACAGCCTGGTTCAAGCAGGAGAAAGTAAGCATCATTTAAAGCCTAATAACGAAGCTAAAATTATATGGGCGGATAGTACCCATCAGTCAACGGAATATGTAATTGTTTACTTACATGGATTTAGTGCAACTCAAATGGAAGGAGCGCCTATACATGAAAAAATTGCCAAAAAATTTCATTGTAATTTATACCTAGCTCGATTGGCTGAACATGGGATTGACACAACGGAGGACTTACTAAATTTAACAGCCGAAAAATATTGGGAGTCTGCAAAATGGGCTTATGCCATTGGAAAGCAATTAGGGAAAAAAGTGATACTAATGAGTACTTCAACAGGAGGTACTTTATCCTTGCAATTGGCTGCAACCTACCCTGAAATTGCAGGCCTTATTATGTATTCGCCAAATATTGCAATTAATAATGTAGCGGCGCCTTTGTTAAACAATCCATGGGGATTACAAATTGCGAGAATGGTGAAAAGCGGCGATTATGCTACAATTCCATTTAAGAATAATGAATATCCTAAATATTGGAATACGCGATATCGTTTAGAGTCTACCGTTGCTTTGCAAAATCTAATTGAAGCAACCATGACCAAGGAAACATTTAGTAAAATAAAACAACCTTGCTTGGCTTTATACTATTATAAAGACGAAGCGCACCAAGACAATGTAGTGAAAGTAAGCGCCATTCAGGAAATGCTTGCTGCCTTAGGCACGCCTGAAAATTTGAAAAAAGGCATTGCCATTCCAAATGCAGGGAACCATGTTCTAGCATCTCCCATTGTTTCTAAAGACATTATTTCTGTTGAAAAAGAAACCATACAATTTTTGGAATCTACAATCCTAAAACAATAAGTTGTTTAAAAAGCTTGCAAATAAAAAGAATATCTATTTGATTATGGTTTTGCAATAGCAAGGGCTATTTTAGTATCGGCAGTACCATAATAGAGCATCCACTTTTGTTTAAAATAAACCAACCCTTCCACAAAACAAACATTGTTCACCTCCTCTTTTAATTCATAAGGTTTGTCGGGATGAATAAAAAAATGGGGGACTCGATCTATTAATTTATAAGGCCGCTCTTTGTCAAACAAAGCCTGTCCTGCAGCATAGGTGAATATAGGCTGAGCCGGATCATTATTATTAGCCGCATTGCTACTATTGTAAATCAATACAATCCCCTTTTCAGTATACAAAGCATAAGGTCCTGGTTCCACCAACCTGCTATCAAAATATCCGGCCCTGGGTTGTAAGACACTGACCATTTTTTTATTTTCGCTGTTCTCTAATGGCTCCCAATGAATTAAATCGAATGAATATGCCAGGAACAAATCTGTGTCTCCAAAATACATCCAATATTTTCCATCTATTTTTTTAGCCACCATTTTATCACCTATTTTTTCTACTACCATCGCACCGGACTTTGACCAACTGTTAATGTATTTCGGTGACTTTAAAACAGGTCCTCGTTTTTCCCAATGAATCAAATCAAAGGTTGTGGCAAAACATAGTCTGGCAGTTTTACCATCATACGCTGTATAAGTCAGTAAATAACCGCTATCAGGCATGCATACTATTCTGGGATCCTCCACTCCTCCTTTCCATTCATATTTAAAAAAAGAATCCTTGGCTGGATAAAAAATGGGGGTAGGTTGTTTTTTGAAATGAATGCCATCCTCACTTATCGCCAAGCCTAAACGAGAAGTCATCGCACTGTCTTGAGCACGGTATACTAAAAATATTTTACCTTCTTTTATAAAGGCAGTAGGATTCAATACATTTTTAGATTGCCATTGAACGCTTGCGTTTTGTATGGGGCAATCAAAAGTATAACTAGTATCAGGCAATAAAATAGGATTGACAGCATCTAATTTTACAAAGTCCTTAAAAGCCCAAACGGACTGGACATTTTCCGTTGAAGTGGAAAAAGTACAAGCCGTAATTGTACTTATGGAAAAAAACAGCATTAAAAATTTCATTCAACCAAGATACAACTTTGTATTTAATCTACCTGTCTGCGGTGCTTGCTTGAAACATACGTATATACCGAAGGGATTACAAATAAAGTAAGTACTAGCGAAAATAGCAAACCCCCAACGATCACCGTTCCCAAAGGCTTTCTACTAGTAGCAGCGGCCCCCAAGCTAATGGCAATAGGCAATGCACCCAAGGCAGTAGCTAAGCTCGTCATTAAAATTGGGCGGAATCTTTGCGATGCCGCTTCTAATACTGCTTCTCTAATTGGCAGACCAGATTCACGTTTTTTATTCGCAAACTCTACAATTAAAATTCCATTTTTAGTTACTAAACCAATAAGCATGATAATACCAATTTGAGAGAATATATTTAAGGTTTGATTAAATAACCATAAACATAACAATGCACCTGCTAATGCCAATGGAACCGTAATCATAATAATAAAAGGATCGGTAAAGCTTTCAAATTGTGCAGCCAATACTAAATATATTAAAATCAATGCCAATAGTAATGCTTGAGAGGTATTAGAGGAGCTTTCTTTGAAATCTCTAGAAGCTCCACTTAATGCAGTTTGGAAACTCTCGTCCAATTGTTCTTTGGCAATGCGCTCCATGGCAGTCACCCCGTCACCAATGGTTTTGCCTTCCGCCAATGAAGCAGAGACGGTAGCAGAATTAAAACGGTTATAATGATACAGGTTTGGAGGATTGCTATTTTCTTCTGTAACAAGCACACTTGAAATAGGTATATTCTCCCCTTTGTTATTGCGAACGTAAATTTTATTGATATCCGTTGGCTCATTTCTTTCTGACCTTGGCACTTGGGTAATTACTTGGTACTGTCTGTCATTCATAATAAAATAGGCCGAACGTGCTCCACTAAATGCCGCTTGTAATGCCTGTGCTACATCGGCAGTGGTTAAGCCTAAATCCCTAACACGCATGCGATCGATAGACAAGTCTAATTCAGGTTTATTAAACTTTAAATTCACATCTACGTTTTGAAAAGTTTTGTCTTTTCTTGCTGCTTCCAAGAATTTAGGAATAGCTGTTTTAATTTTTTGAAAATCCAGGTTCTGTATAATAAACTGCACTGGCAATGAACCCCTGGACATCATACCCACTGAAATAGTTTGCTCCTCAATGGCAAAAACACGTACGTTTTTAAAACGCTTCATTTTTTTATTCAAATCCAATGCAATTTGAGACTGGGTTCTTTCACGATCCTCTTTATCCACCAATCCTAAACGTCCACTCGCTGAACTATTACCACTACTACCTCCATATCCCGGAACACTCCCCCAAGTAAATGCATGTTCAGGGAAGGAGTCCTGCATAATACTAATGGCTTTTTTTAATTCGCCTTTCATGTCCTCATAACTAGTACCCTCTGCACCCGTCATGGTAATTCTGATGGAACCTTTGTCCTCCAATGGCGCTAATTCACTTTGAATGGTTTTGCCAAAAACAAAAATCATTCCTACACAAATAATAACAATCACCCATGCAAACCAACGAATCTTTAAAAATTTATTCAATAAATTCTTGTAGCCTGATTCCATTCCTCTAAAGAAAGGTTCAGTACGATCGTAAAATTTACCGTGTGCTCCGTCTTTTCTGTTCAAATACACATTTAAAACCGGCGTGATGGTTAAGGACACAAAGGCCGAGACCAGCACCGCACCCGCCACCACAACCCCAAACTCTTTAAATAAAGAACCTACAAATCCTTGTAAAAAAATTACAGGCATAAATACCACTGCCAAGGTAATGGAGGTTGAAATGACCGCAAAGAAAATTTCCTTGCTTCCTTCTCGCGCTGCGTCTTTTATGGAAAGTCCTTCTTCCAATTTTCTGAAAATATTTTCCGTTACCACAATTCCATCGTCTACTACCAAGCCGGTAGCAAGTACGATCGCCAATAAGGTCAATACATTAATAGAGAACCCTGCCAAATACATGATAAAGAAAGTGGCAATCAATGAAATTGGAATGTCAATTAAAGGACGTATTGCAATTAGCCAATTTCTAAAGAAAAAGAAGATAACCAAAACAACAAGTACGAATGAAATTACAATCGTCTCTTTCACTTCTGATAATGCACGACGTACATTTAAAGTATTGTCAATAGGTATTGCAAATTCAATATCCGATTTATTTTGTTTTTTTACCTCTTCTAATCGCTTATAAAACTCATCTGCAATTTTTATTTGATTGGCACCTGGCTGCGGAGAAACTGTTAACATCACCACCGGCACTCCATTAAAATAAGTACCTTGATCCTCTTGTTCCGGACCCAACTCCACTTTTGCAACATCCCCTATTCGCACTATACCATTCGCGTCTTCCTTTAAAATAATATTTCTAAAGTCCGACTCTTTGGATAGTCTTCCCAGGGTTCTAATGACAAATTCTGATTTGTTGCCATAAATACCTCCTGCCGGCAATTCTACGTTCTCTTTATTCAAGGCAGTTTGGATGTCATTGAATGCAATTCCATAAGCGTTTAACAAATTAGCATCTGGATAGATACGCATTGATTGACGCTTACCCCTTACCCCCACACTACTTACTTCGTCAATGGTTTGAAATCGCTGTTGTAAAACATTTTCCGTGTATTCAGTTAACTCTAACAAACCTTTAGTTTTGCTACGTACTGTTAACATTATAATGTAATGGTTTACAATTTTTTGTGTCACTACTGGCGGACTGGTTAAATCCTGTGGCAATGACCTTAAAGCTTGAGATACTTTATCACGCACATCATTCGCTGCAGTTTCTAAATTAACCCCTAAGTTAAATTCAACTGTAATATAGGAGTTACCTACTGAGCTAGATGAATTAATCGTTCTAATACCTGGTATACCGTTAATGCCTTTTTCCAATGGCTCCGTAATTTGACTTTGAATTACCTCGGCATTGGCACCAGTATAACTAGTTTGCACCATAATAATGGGTGGGTCAATGGCAGGATATTCTCTTAATGCAAGAAACGAAAAGCCTACTAAACCAAAAATGATAATAGCAATATTCATCACGGTTGCAAGCACCGGACGTTTTAAGGAAAGTTCAGATATATTCATCTAAATAACTTAGTTTTTTAAACCTATTTGGTAATATCAATATTGGACAACGCTTTTCCAATTTTAAGCTTAGAGCCGTCTTTGACAAACAACATACCCGCAACAATTACGCTGTCACCCACTTGTAATCCTTTGGTAACTTCCACAGCAGTTTGTGTACGGTAGCCGGTTTCTATATTGATGAATTTTGCTTTACCATCTCTCACCACCACAATTTGTTTAGTTTTTGAATCTGGTATAATTATATTAGAGGGAACCATGATGGAAGCCGCTTTTTTATCTTCATCCGTTAAATATACTTTGGTATAAGAGCCTGGTAATAATTTGCCATTCACCGATGCCCTAACTTTTAAATTTCTAGAAGCAGTAATAATTTGTGGTTCAATCGCACTAATTGTGGCTTCAAACTTACTTTGATCCGCGCCAATACTTTCTATCGCTACTTTATTGCCAACGGCTACCAAATTTTTATACAATTCAGGTACCGTGAAATCCACTTTCAAATCATTGGTTTTTTGAAGGGTGACAACCGTGGTGGAAGTGCTGATATATGCACCCACACTTATTTGTCTTAATCCAAGTTGTCCGGTAAAAGGTGCTTTAATAATTGTTTTATCGATAAGCGACTGCGTATACGCTATATCCGCTTTTAAGCTTTTTAATTGTTGCAATGAAAGGTCATAGTCACTTTGATTAATTCCTTTAATGCTTAAAAGCTGTTTATTTCTTTGTTCGTTGGTTTGCGCTAATTCAAGTTGTACTTTTATTTTTTCAAGCTGGGCTTGTAAATCCGCATCATTTAATTTCACCAATACGGTGCCCACACTCACTACTTTACCTTCTGGAATTTGTAAAAAAACAACCCTCCCATTGGTTTCGGGTCTTAGCTCTACAAAGTCATTTGAAATAACAGTACCATTTACTTCAACCACTTTTTGAATAGATTGTTTTTCAACAACCGTTATATCTACTGAAACAGCAGCATTTGGATCAAACTTGTCAATCGATTTTTGCTTTTCCTTGCAACCTGCAAATACAAAAAGGCCGGCAAAGGCGATAAATGATAATTTTCTCAAGAGATGGCAATTTTAGTGATTAAAGGTAGCCAAAAAATGTTTTTTAACCACATAAAATAGATGAATGGTGGACCTAATGAGGGGCCCTTTGGGAATGCTTAATTGGCCCTTTTAAACTCTTTGAATCTATTTTGAATCAATAAACCCAATTCTAAATCATTGAGCAGGCCCAATAAATCGTAACTAGGTCGGCCATAGGCCATAAATTTTTGCAAGGCCTCCCCTTCTAAACGGGTGATTTTTTGTACAAACCTTTTATTGAACCTGCGGTCTATATATTTATCATGCTCTTGAACCAATAGCCTATTTTGAAGAAATTGCAAGTTTCTGTTTCTATGAAAACGAAACATATTGATGATTTCGCTTAAATCAAATCCAACGGATACCCCTGCAGGACCAAACATTTGTTGATTGTTGCTCAACTTAATACCAGGTGGCTGGTAATTAAAAAATTTAGCATAATCATTCCTATTTTGAATGGAATCGAATTTATAATAATTATTTCTAACCCGCACTTCTGGTAAATCGTAGCCCAGGACATGAATCATTACATTGAAATTATTTTTATCTGAAATGGTATCAATCGGAAATTTTTGTGTGGTTTTGCCAAATAAGGAGAACCACAAGGAATCTTTATTGGATACATTAATGCGGTATTTTCCTAATGAATCCGTAATGGCTTTAAATTGCCCACTGCTTACTACCACCGATTCAACAGGTCTGCGTCCTGAAATATCATATACCGTTCCAGTAATGGTAATGGATTGCGCACTTAGTTGTGAATGGCCAACTAAACAAGACAATAAAATAAATAATTTACTAAAATTCATTACGAATGCAATATTAAGAAAGGATTGCAATAGTATTCTTTAATTAAGCTAAATTAACAGGTTTTTACCTATTTTATTTGTGTTACACAAAAAGCGGTAATAAATATGCCAATACCAGCCATTCCTATAATAGAAAGTGAATAAGTCCTAAAAAAACAACGCCAAGTACTAGCCAGTGAGTGGCTATTTTTTTGGTGTATAATAAATAAGTACAAGCAATTAAAATACCTAGGTTAGAGAAAATGGTTGGAACCGAAATGGTATTCATGGACTGAACTAAATCTTTAGATAAATAAAAACTAGCTCCTAACATGATGCCCACTATTGCTGCATTGATTCCTTCCAATGACCTAAATACCACTGCATATTTTTTTAAGTTTTGCCAAAAGGGAAAGGCAAATAATACAATAAAAAAGCTAGGTAAAAATACGCCCAGCGAAGCAGTCAGTGCCCCAATTATTTGCCAATAAACCGATTTGTCATTTACGGCAATGGCACCCATATAACTAGTCACAGACCATACCGGGCCAGGCACTGCCCGCACAATACCTGCGCCTGTTAAAAATGCATCACTTGAAATTTTAATAACATCTCTTTTACTTTGTTTAATTCTTTCTGATGACGGCCTAGTCACATACTGTTCATACATTAAGGGTACTAGCACATCCCCTCCGCCAAATACAAAAGTGCCAAAGCGGTAATTCGTTTCAAATAAGTTAAAAACTTTTTGATGAGGCCAATTATTTCTAGTTGCTTTTTCAGATAAAAATCCAGCCATTGCAAAAAGCAATATAAAAATAAAAATACCTCTCCATCTTATTTTCGTCTTTTGAAAGGGGGACTGCGGAATTCTTTTTTTACTGAAATTAGTGGCAACTCCTGCAAGTATAATCACTAAAGGAATCGTCCAAGGGGACTTAAATCCAATTAATACCAAAATGCAGGCGCCAACAAAAATCCACTTCGTGATGGTATTGTTCACCGCATTTTTATATAAGTGGAAAGTGGCGCTAATGATAAAAGCAATGGACATTGGTTTTAAATATTCAAGTATGCCAAAACCCGTTGATAAATATGGATGGGAATATAAAATGGCCACCAAGGTCATTAAAGCGCAGGCGGGGAAAATCCAAACTAACAAAGTAAACATCGCAAGCGTATACCCGCCTAGTTTATATCCAATTAATACAATTGTCTGTGTGGAGGAAGCCCCTGGTAGCAATTGACATAAGGCATTGTATTCCATTAGTTCCGCCTCGGTGATGTCTTTTCTTGTTGCTACAAACCTACTTTGCAATAAGCCTAAATTGGATTGAGGCCCGCCAAATGAAGTGATACTATGCAGTAGCACGTCAAATAAAAAAGAGATGTAAGCCTTGATTTTCATAGTGTAACAATAGGTTAAAATTAAAATATTTTAAGCATTATTTGCAAACTATCCAATTTAGACTTGCTTCGCCTATTTTTGTAATAACTTTGCCTAATAAAAATAGCCTCCTATGCGTATTCTCTTTTTCTTTACTTCTATACTTATGATTGCCAGTTGTACTGAAAGCAACTATGCTAAATACGGACCTGTTTATGAAAAAGAGGAATTAAGTATGGTGCCTGATTATAGTAATTTAAATTACTGGGCTGCCCATCCAAATAAAAAAAATCCATCCGATAGTATTCCTAATGGGGTTGGCGACTATTCAATTGCTGCCAAAAAATCGGTGGATGTGTTTTTTGTATACCCTACAAGTTATTTAGATAAAACTATGCCAGCAGGATGGAATGCTCCCTTAAATGACCATAAAATAAATGTATACACGGACTTTTCCTCTATTTTATACCAAGCGAGTGTATTTAATGAAGTGGGTAAAATTTATGCGCCAAGATATCGACAAGCAAATATCAATGCTTACTATCCTATCAATCGCGAGGATACATTGAAAGCATTGGCCGCATTTGAACTGGCTTATACTGATGTAAAAAACGCGTTTGACTATTTTTTACAAAATAACAACAATGGCAGGCCAATCATCATTGCATCCCATAGTCAAGGATCTACACATGCAATTCGATTGTTAAAGGAATATTTCGACGGTAAGCCGTTGGGTAAAAAATTAGTCGCTGCTTATATTGTTGGCATGGCTATTGATCCGGCTACTTTCCAAAATATAAAGCCTTGCGAACAACCAAATGAAACAGGCTGCATTTGCGCATGGAGAACATTTGAAAAAGGATACATCCCGCCTTTTGTTGAAAAAGAAAGATACAATTCAATTGTCACCAATCCGCTTTCCTGGAGTAAAGAAAACCCAGAAGTAGGAAGAATTAATAATGAAGGATCGCTTTTGTATAACTTTGATAAACTCATCCCGAATGTCGCAGGCGCCATTAATCATAAAGGTATTTTATGGACACCCAAGCCAAGATTTTTTGGGAATGTGATGATTAGAACACAAAACTATCATATTGCCGATTTTAATCTTTATTATGTTAGTATCCGAAAGAATGCAGCATTAAGGGTAGGTCAATTTTTTGAACCGATGGAGCATTAAGCATTAATTGCCAACAACACTTAAAAATTTAATGCGCATAATTTTTAACTGCTCCAAGGTATATTCGTTTTCACTTAACTCCTGTTGTGCTATTTGAAGGGAAGAGGTTTCGCAATTTTTAAAGTATTCTAAAATTTCTTCCTGATCATACTTATCTAACCATTCGTCAATGGCATAGTCAAGGTTTAATTTCGTACCACTTGCTGCAATGGTTTCCATTTGTTCTAATAATTCATCCAATCTTAAATCTTTGTTTTTTGCAATCGTTTCAATGGGAATTTTCTTATCTACATTTTGGATGATATAAATTTTATTATTGGATTTGTTTGCGACTGACTTCATTACAAAGTCATCTGGCTTCTCAATATTATTTTCAGTTACATATTGATCAATCAAATCCACAAAGGGTTTGCCATACTTGATGGCCTTGCCCTTGCTCACGCCCTGGCACCTTTCCAATTCTTCCAAAGTGGTTGGATACAAAGTGGCCATATCTTGCAGGGAATTCTCTAAGAAAATGACAAATGGCGGAAGCTTTCTTTTTTTGGCTTCTTGTTGACGAATTTCCTTTAACATCTCAAATAAAGGCTCGTCGGTGGTGGCCGTGGCGTTTACACCACCCTCCCCATCTTCGTCATCCGCATGTGCGTCATCAAAAACCTGATTTAATACTATTTTAAAACTAGTTGGCTTTTTAAGGAATTTTTCGCCTTTTGGCGTAAGTTTTAAAAGTCCATACTCTTCAATGTCTTTTTGAATGATTTGCTCCAACATGGCTTGTCGAACTAAGCTATTCCAAAACAGCGCATCCTGGGCTTTCCCTATTCCAAAAACAGGTAATTTTTCATGGCGATATAATCCTATTTGTGGCGTGTATTCTCCCATTAATATTTGTACCACATAATCGGCTACAAAACGCTCGTCCAATGCTTGAATTGCTTTTAATAAACTTACCAATTGCTCTTTGGCTTCAATACTTTCTTTAGGTTGTAAACAATTGTCGCAATTGCCACAATTTTTATCGGCCCAATCCTCCCCAAAATAATGCAACAAACTTCTTCTTCTACATACTCCACTTTCAGCAAAAGCAACTGTTTCGTCAATTAACTGTGCACCCACTTCCCTTTCACTCAAAGGCTTGTCTCTTAAAAAATGTTCTAGTTTAGTAACGTCCTTATGAGCATAATATAAAATACAATTTCCTTCGAGACCATCTCGACCAGCACGTCCTGTTTCTTGATAATAATTTTCTATTGATTTTGGAATATTGTAATGGATTACATAACGAATATCCGGCTTGTCAATGCCCATACCAAACGCAATGGTGGCAACAATTACCTGCACATCCTCATTCAAAAATTGATCCTGCCTATCGGCCCTTAATTTTTGATCTAAGCCCGCGTGATATGCAACCGCTTTAATGTTATTGGCAATTAAAAGGTCTGCTAATTCTTCGGTCGTTTTTCTATTTAAAGTATAGATGATTCCACTCTTTCCTTTGTGTCCTGAAATATATTTTACAATACTTTTCACGGTCAATTCTTTTTTTACTTTAGGTTGTACCTCGTAGTATAAGTTTGCACGGTTAAAAGAAGAAATCAATATTTCGGGTTCCCGTAATGCTAAATTTTTAACGATATCAGATTGCACCTTAGGCGTTGCTGTAGCAGTTAAAGCAATGATAGGAACATTATTATTAATTTCTTCCATCATTTCTTTAAGCCTTCTATATTCTGGCCTAAAGTCATGGCCCCATTCTGAAATACAATGCGCTTCATCCACTGCAAAAAAGGAAACATTTAAATCACTAAAAAAATCAAGGTTTTCCTGCTTCGTTAAAGTTTCAGGAGCAACATAAAGTAGTTTTGTTTTCCCGGACAATAAATCAGATTTAACTTCCTTGATTTGTCCCTTATTTAAAGAGGAATTTAAAAAATGGGCTACATCGTCTTTTTCACTATACCCTCTCACCAAATCCACCTGGTTTTTCATGAGGGCGATTAGTGGGGAAACTACAATCGCACAACCGGGTAATATTAAAGCAGGTAATTGATAACATAAACTCTTCCCACCACCGGTTGGCATAATGACAAAAGTGTCCCTGCCACTCAAAAGGGACATGATTGCCTTTTCCTGTGTTCCCTTAAACTCTTTGAACCCAAAATGCTGCTCCAGGGCCTGCAAAACCTCTTTTTTGTCAAATGTATTGCCCTGCTTATTGGTAATTATGGTGTTAGAAGCTGTTTTTTTTGCTTTTGGCATTTATAAATATCTTATAATCAATGATTTTTGAAAAATTTGTTCAAATAAGTTACCGAAAATAACTCAAGAACTGTTCATTCCACCCTAGTATTTTATAAAAACCTTTTTTTTAAGGTTTTCTTAGAATTAGGGTATCTAAGTTAATGAAGCATTAACTTTGTCACTCCTTAATACGCCTATGTCAAACAACATAATAGCGAACGCAAAACAAACACTCGCAATTGAAATAGAAGCCATCAATGGACTGTCCAATTTTATTGATCACTCTTTTGAAGAAGCGATAAATGCAATTCACACTGCCAATGGCCGATTTATAGTAAGTGGTATTGGCAAAAGCGCCATCATCGCTCAAAAAATAGTAGCTACCTGCAATTCAACCGGCACCCCTTCTCTATTTTTACATGCAGCCGAAGCAATTCATGGCGATTCGGGAATGATTACCCCCAATGACATTGTTTTAATCATAAGCAAAAGCGGGGAGAGCCCGGAAATAAAAAATTTAGTGCAATTGGTGAAACAATTTGGGAATACTCTAATTGGAATGGTGGGCAACATAGACAGCTATTTAGCAAAGGAATCAAAATGGGTATTGAATACCACCGTAACAAAAGAAGCCTGCTTAAATAACCTCGCACCTACTTCCTCCACCACCGCTCAAATGGTCATGGGTGATTTAATTGCGGTATGTTTAATGGAATTAAATAGTTTCAAAGCAAATGATTTTGCCAAATTTCATCCAGGTGGAAATTTAGGAAAGCGTTTAACATTAACTGCTGGTCAGATAGCCAATAACAATTCAAAGCCAAAGGTTTTTTTGTCTACAGGATTGAAGGAAGTGATTCATACCATTTCAAAAAATAGATTAGGTGCTACTGCCGTAGTGAATGATCAAAATAAAGTGGAAGGCATTATAACCGATGGAGACATTCGCAGAATGTTAGAAGCACATACAAGTATACAGGATTTAACAGCACTAGATATATATCACAAAGCGCCAATTACCATTGGGTCTGATGCGCTTGCTGTAAATGCATTGGAATTAATGCAACAAAAAGATATCAGCCAAATTATAGTTGCGGATGCTGGAGATTATATTGGCATCATTCACATGCATGATTTAATGAGGGAGGGTATTTTATAATTTTAATTAATGAAAGGGATGAATAATAAACATCATTATGTAGCTATAATGGCGGGGGGAATTGGAAGCAGATTTTGGCCTATGAGTAGGACTGCTTATCCAAAGCAATTTTTAGACGTCCTCAATACCGGGAAAACATTAATTCAATGGACTTTTGAACGTTATGCAAAATTCATTGCAGTTGAAAATATTTTCATTGTTACTTCTGAAGAGTATGTGCCTATTGTTAAAGCGCAATTACCAAATTTGCCCATTGAAAATATATTAGCAGAGCCAAGTCGTAAAAATACGGCGGCCTGCATTGCCTATATTTCATTTAAATTGGCACAAAAAGATCCTGAAGCTACTTTTATTGTAGCACCTAGTGATCACTTAATATTAGAAGAAGATAATTTTCAAAAAATTGTTGACAATGCACTGGACTTTGTTACAAATATTAAAGCATTGGTAACACTGGGCATAAAACCATCTTATCCAAATACGGGATACGGGTATATTCAATATGAAGGACTTGAGGTAACAAAAGGAGTGTTTAAAGTGAAAACCTTTACCGAAAAACCAAGTTTAGAAATTGCGCAGTCCTTTTTAGACAGTGGCGACTTTTTATGGAATGCAGGTATTTTTGCCTGGAAAGCAAGTACTATTTTAGCTGCTTTTGAAAAATTACAGCCAGAAATGTATGAGCTGTTCGATCAAGAAAAAGAAAATTTCAATACAGATAAAGAAAGGCAATCAATCTTAAAAATATATCCGCTATGCACCAATATCTCTATTGATATTGCCATTATGGAAAAAGCAGAGAATGTGTATGTATTGCCCTCCTCTTTTGGATGGAGTGACCTAGGTACTTGGAATAGTGCGTATGATAATATGGAAAAGGATTATTTCGGCAATGCAGTAGCCTCAGACAATGTAGTAGTCATAGATGCTACTAAATGTATGATCAATGCACCTAAGGATAAATTAGTGGTGGTGCAAGGTTTAGATGATTTTATTGTGGTAGACACGAAGGATGTATTGTTAATATGTAATAAAGAAAAAGAGCAATCAATTAAAGAATATGTTGCAGAGGTAAAAAGGAATAAGGGAGATAAATACATTTAGTTTAAGTTTAATTCGTAACTTAGAATTACATCGATTCCTTCAAATTCAAGTTTACACTTATGGCTACAATCATTACCGGCACAGGAAGTTACCTACCTGAAATTATAAAAACCAATGCGGATTTTATTGGGAATACTTTTTATGGTGAAAATGAAGCGTTAATTACAAGGCCCAATGCAGAGATTGTAGAAAAATTCAAGGACATTACAGGTATTTATGAAAGAAGGTATGCAGCTGAAAATATGAATACCTCAGACATGGCAACAGCAGCTTCAAAATTAGCCATTCAGGATGCAGGTATCGATCCAGAAACCATTGATCAAATTATTGTTGCCCATAATTTCGGGAATGTATTACCTGGCACCATTCAAACAGATACGATCCCAGCAATCGCTTCACGTGTAAAACATTTATTGGGTATTCGTAACCCAAACTGTGTAGCTTATGATATTTTATTTGGCTGTCCAGGATGGATCCAAGGTGTTATTCAGGCGGATGCCTTTATTAAATCTGGTATGGCGAAGCGTTGTTTAGTGATTGGTGCCGAAACATTAAGTCGTGTTGTAGATCCACATGATAGAGACAGTATGATTTTTAGTGATGGTGCTGGTGCTTGTATAGTTGAAGGTGATTCAACCACGGATAGTGGTATTTTAGCGACAAGTGTACAAAGCCATTGTAACGAGGAAGCATACTATTTATATTTAGGCAAATCCTACCATCCAGAAGGCGAAGAAGAAACCAGATACATTAAAATGAAGGGACGTAAAGTTTACGAATATGCCATCAAGAATGTGCCTATTGCCATGAAGGAATGTATCGAAAAAGCAGGAGTAGCGATTCGAGACGTGAAAAAGTTTTTCTTGCATCAAGCCAATGAAAAAATGGATGAAGGTTTTATAAAAGCATTGTATAAGTTATATGGAACCAGGGACGTCCCAGCGCATATCATGCCCATGAGCATACATGAATTAGGAAATAGCTCAGTAGCCACTATTCCAACTTTATATGATATGGTGAAACATGGTAAATATCCTGAACATCAAATCAACAAAGGAGATATTGTAATTTTTGCGTCTGTTGGAGCAGGAATGAATATCAACGCAATTTGCTATCGAGTTTAATATGCTTTAAAATAAAAAGAGTTGCTTTTGCAACTCTTTGGAAAATATAATATAGGCGTCTCACTGTAGACGCTTTTTTGTGTAATTAGTAACCTCGTACATTATTGCCTTCCATGTAGTTTACAAATGCCTTATTGCAAACCTTATTACCACCAGGAGTTGGGTAATTGCCTGTAAAATACCAATCACCTGTATTGGTTGGACAGCATTCATGTAAATCCTCGATGGTTTGATAAATCACTTCCACGGGTATATTTACATTTGGCGGGGTAATTAATTGAGCAATTTTATCTGAAATTTCCTCAGGCGTAAATGGCTTGTATAATTGTCGCACCGCATTCTCAGTATGCAAGGCTCCATTTACTTCTAATGCCTTTATTTTTTGATAAGTATCATCAATTACGTTTTGCATCCCTTTTTCTTCTAATAAAGCAATAACTGCTTTAAAGGCAATGAAATCACCCATCTTGCTCATATCAATACCATAACAATCTGGATACCTGATTTGAGGTGCAGAGGAAACAACAATAATTTTTTTTGGAGACAAGCGGGACAACATTCGAATAATACTTTCTCTTAATGTAGTTCCACGAACAATACTGTCATCAATCACTACCAAGGTATCCTCGTCTTTTTTAACTGTTCCATAAGTGATGTCATAAACGTGTTGCACCATTTCATTACGATTCGCATCCTCCGTAATAAAGGTTCTTAGCTTTACATCCTTGATGGCTATCTTTTCCTGACGAATTTTTCGATTCACCATTTCTTCCAAGCGTTCCACATCCACCTCCTTGCCCCAACTTAAAATTCGTTCTACTTTTATTTTATTTAAGTATTGCTCCATGCCTTTAATAAGTCCATAAAAAGCGACTTCTGCTGTGTTAGGTATATAAGAGAATATAGTATTTCTCAAATCCTTTTCAATTCTATCTAAAACTATTTTGCTTAAATGATTTCCTAAAGCAATCCGCTCTCTATAAATTTTTTCATCACTGCCTCTCGAAAAATAAATACGTTCAAAGGAACAAGCGCGTCTTTCTTTAGGTTCAATGATTTGTTCAATTTTATATTCCCCTTTGTCATCCACAATTAACGCAGTGCCTGGCATTAATTCTAAAACCTCATTTTCCCCAACGTTAAAAGTAGTTCTAATGGATGCGCGTTCACTAGCAGCTACAATTACTTCTCCATCAATATAATAATACGCTGGTCGAATACCATTGGCATCCCGCATAATAAAACTATAACCATTGCCAATTAAACCGCCAATGGTAAAGCCACCATCAAATAAAGGCGCTGATTGTTTTAAAACATTTACAATATCGGGTGCGTTGGGATTTAGCGCTTCTTCTTTTACTAAAAAATGATGAATCACTTCCATCATGGCAGCAAGGTCACTTTGCTTTTCAAAAGCACCTGGATTAAACCCTATTTGCTGAAATAATTCATCTGTATTAACTAAGTTAAAATTTCCCGCAAGTGCAATGTTCTTTCCTGGTACTAAATCTTTTTTCAAAAAGGGGTGACAAAATTCAACATTATTTTTACCCTGTGTGCCATAACGTAAATGGCCTAATAAAATCTCCCCCATAAAAGGCAGATGTCCTTTCATCAATCCTGGATGTTGCGCGATGTCTGGTTGAAATTTTTCTAGTTCTTGAATTTCTAAGCCAATTTTGTAAAATAAATCGGCAATCGGCTGAGGGGCATTGCTTCTTTGGCGATATAAAAAAGGATTCCCTGCTTCGATGTCTAATTTTAAAGTAGCTAAACCAGCACCATCCTGACCACGGTTGTGCTGTTTTTCCATCAAAAGATATAATTTATTAAGCCCGTAAGTAACTGATCCTCTTTTTTGTAAGTAGTAGGAGAATGGTTTTCTTAATCGAATGTAAGCCAGGCCACATTCGTGTTTAATTTCGTCGCTCATGATGGTGTTTAAGGAGACACAAATTTACAATAGTTCCTCAAACTGAACTAACAACCAGCAGAAAAAAAATAAATTAGTAGGTTTTTTGCTTTGTAAGCTCATTTGCCACCTTCGTCCAATCTTTAATTTCAATACAGGATTGATATTCCTCGTCGATACTAATGTAGTAATTGGTAATATGCTCTTTAAACCAGGATTCTAAAATCTTGCTTTTTTTGACTTCTAAAGCGCGCGCTGCAACTCTATTATAGTCCTCTTTCATGTTTTCCTTATGTGGTTCAGTCAAATCCTTGAAAAATACAAGTCGAACCGTTTTTCGGCCTCGATCATCGACATACACTTGAGGGGCTGAAATCTCCCCTTTTTTCATTGATTTTAACAACACCACCATGTCTTTGTCCGGTAATTGATCATAGTTTACATAGGTTGAACCGTCTCTTCCTGAAATAGCCCCTCCAGTAAATTTACTACCGTCATCGTCACTATGTTTATTTACCTGCTCCCCAAAAGTTGTTTTGCCGGTAAATATGTCTTTTCGGATACTATCTAAGAACTTTTTAGTATCGTCAATTTCGTCATTTGAAATGGGAGGAATTCTTAAAATGTGTTTCACCACCGCATCATCCCCTGATCTTGAAATAAGCTGAATTAAATGATAACCAAATTTTGATTTTACTGGCGCAGAAATTTGACCTTCCTTTAAGCGGAAAGAACCAGACATAAACGCAGGGTCAAAATTTTTCTCATTGCGATTTAAACTAAACTGGCCCAAATTTTCCTTTGAACTAGGATCCTCCGAATAAAGCTTAACCAATTGTTCAAAATTAGTCATACCCATTTCTACCTGGCGGCGATAATCCATTAATTGTTTAATAACATACTCCTCAATGTCTCTATTTGCTTTTGGATGCATTACCAATTCCAATACCTGTACTTCGCTTTCATATAAAGGCAAGCTGTCCACCTGAATTTTATTGTAATAAGTGCGCACTTCAGTAGGGGTAATTTTTACCTTGTCTACAATTTTTTGCTGCATTTCATCCGCTAATTTCTGCTCCTTAATTAAAATTCTAAAATCTTCTTTCAATTGAAAAATGCTACGCCCAGCAACCTCCTCTAACACTTCTTTTGAACCAAACTGTTGTAAAAATTGTCTGATACGGCTATCAATTGCATTTTGTACATCCTCTTCAGTAATATTGATAGAGTCTTTCTCCGCTTGTAAAACCAATGCTTTACGAATTAACTGACCCTCCATTATTTGACAAGGGGAAGGAATTACCACACCTTCTTGACCTTGTGCTTGTCTTTTATAATCGGCAATGGCATTGTCGACATCGGACCTTAACACAAATTTGTCTCCAACAGTAGCAATAATTTTATCTGCTAATACTTTTTTATTTTGTGCTTTTACTTGTGTAGAAAAAGTCAATAGCGTAAGAGAAAAAAATACAGTAACAATTTTCATCAAAATAGAATTAATAGGGTAAAGATCTGATAGGGGAGTGAAACTCCCAACTATCAAATCTTAATTATTTTATAAAGTACGTTTTACTTCTTCTTCTTCAAATGCTTCAACAATATCACCTGGTTTTAAATCAATAAAGTTTTTAATCGTTAAACCACATTCCATGTTTGAAACCACTTCTTTCACGTCGTCTTTAAAGCGCTTCAAGCTGCCTAATTCAGCTGCCTGACCTTCGCCTCTTGGGAATTCAACGATACCGTCACGAATGATACGTATTTTACTATTTCTGCTTAATTTACCATCTAATACGAAACAACCCGCAACCGTTGCCTTGTCAAACTTGTACACTTCACGTACTTCCACATTGGCAACAATTTTCTCTTGAATTTTTGGTTCCAACATACCTTCCATTGCACTCTTAATTTCATCAATGGCGTTATAGATGATGGAATACATTTTTATTTCTACTCCTTCGGCTTCGGCTAATTTATTCGCTTGCATTGAAGGACGAACGTTAAATCCAATGATAATCGCATCTGAAGCTGCAGACAACAATACATCAGATTCGGAAATTTGCCCAACGCCTTTCAATACGACACGTACCGCAATTTCTTCGGTAGATAGTTTTTGCAATGAGTCACTCAAGGCCTCCACAGAACCATCCACATCACCTTTAATGATGATGTTTAATTCCTTAAAGTTTCCTAATGCTAAACGACGACCAATTTCATCCAATGTAATATGTTTTCTAGTTCTCAAACCTTGCTCTCTTAATAATTGAGCACGCTTCGTTGCTAGTTCTTTTGCTTCTGATTCATCCTGGTATACTTTGAATTTCTCACCTGCTTGCGGTGCACCATTTAATCCCAATATCACAACTGGTGTTGATGGAGGCGCTATTTCAATACGTTGATTACGCTCATTGAACATGGCTTTTATACGACCATAAAATTGGCCAGATAAAATCAAATCTCCTTGACGTAAAGTTCCATTTTGAACAAGCATTGTAGCCACAAAGCCGCGGCCTTTATCTAAAGATGCTTCAATAATACTACCCGTTGCTTCTTTATTTGGATTAGCTTTTAAGTCTAAAATGGCAGACTCTAATAATACTTTCTCTAATAAAGCATCTACATTCAATCCTTGCTTAGCAGATAATTCTTGGTTTTGGAATTTACCACCCCAAGCTTCTACTAAAATATTCATTTGAGATAATTGCTCGTAAATTTTTTGTGGATTTGCACCATCCTTATCTATTTTATTGACTGCAAAAATCATCGGTACACTTGCTGCTTGCGAGTGACTAATGGCTTCCTTCGTTTGAGGCATTACTGCGTCATCGGCAGCAACAACAATGATAGAAATATCGGTGATTTTAGCACCACGCGCACGCATCGCAGTAAAGGCTTCGTGACCTGGTGTATCCAAGAAAGTGATTGCTTTACCATTTGGCAAAGTCACCTCATATGCACCAATATGTTGCGTGATACCACCGGCCTCACCAGCAACCACATTGGCATTACGAATATAATCCAGTAATGAAGTTTTACCGTGATCCACGTGACCCATGATAGTTACAATTGGAGGACGCTCCACTAAGTTGGCTAAATCATCTGCTTCTTCTTCCTCATCCATTTCTTCGGCTTCTTCCAATCCAACAAATTCCACTTCAAAGCCAAACTCAGAGGCAACCAATTCAATCACTTCTGCATCCAAACGTTGGTTGATAGATACCATGATACCCAAGTTCATACACTTGCTAATGATATCCGCAAAACTTACATCCATCAATGAGGATAATTCACTTACCGTAACAAATTCTGTTACCTGTAACTTATTATCGGTCATTTCATTTTGTTCATTCTCTGCAGCTTCTTCTCTTCTAGCACGACGTAATTTGGATTTAATACTCTTGCCTCTTCCACCCTGTCCAGATAATTTGGCCTGCGTTTCTTTAATCTTATCTTGAATTGCTTTTTGATCAATTTCTTTTTGTTCTGCTGTCTGAGGTACGTTTCTTCTACCACCGCCTTGACCGGGTCGGTTATTAGGACGGTTACCTTGATAGCCGCCGCCACTTCCATTATTAGGTCGATTGCCTTGATAACCGCCGCCGCCTTGTGGACGATTGCCCTGATAGCCTCCACCACCTTGACCCTGCGTTGCACCACCTCCTTGTTGACCTGGAGGACGATTCCCTTGTCCTTGAACAGGGATACGTTTACGTGTTCGCTTTTCTTCCTGACTTAATGTCTTAGGTCTTGTATCACTGTTAATTGGCAAATCAATTTTGCCTAAAATTTTTGGACCTGTTAATTTATCCGCTTGAATATTCGTAATGGCTCCATGTACATTTTCAGGTGCAACAGAATGATCCGTTGGAGCTGCTGGAGCAGGCTTTGTTACTTCTTTTTCAGTACCTGTTTTTTTAGCAGTTGTTTTCTTAGCACCTGCTTTTGTAGTTGTATCAGCTGCTTTTGCTGCATCACCTGTAGCCGTTTCTGCTTCCGTTGTTTTCTTGGTTGATTTCTTAGGTCTAGTGGAAGAATCAATTAAAGAAAGGTCAATCTTATTAATCACTTTTGGTGTTTCCACTTCCGGTGCTGCTGCCTTCATTGGCTGTGCTACTTCCTTTGTGGGTTTTGTTGCCGCAAATGCGTCCTCGTTTTTTAGTTCTTTTGCGCCAGCGTCGGTTGCTTTCGGCTTTCCAGTCGCTTCAGCTGCTTTTACTTTTGCGCCAGCATCCACTGTTTTCGCAGTTTCCTCATCCCCTTTTTTAACTTTATCTACCCCAGCATTTTTGGGTAGCTCAACGTGATCGGCTTTATCCCTAGCTACTTTATCGCTTTGGAACTCGGCCTGCAATGCATAATACTGCGCTTCCGTTAATTTAGCTGTCGGCTTAAGCTCTTCCTTAGGGAATCCCTTTTTTGCTAAAAAATCAACGATGGTATCTTGTCCCACGTTAAATTCTTTAGCGGCTGCTAACAGTCTTGGTAGTTTCAATTCTGACATTCTATTGTTTTTTGTTCCGATACATTTTTAATAAATCACGAAACGAGTCACCTAATACAAATATACTTCTAATTCAAAGGCTATTCACCTTTGTCAAACTCTTCTTGTAAGATACGACGCACTTCAGCAATCGTTTCTTTTTCCAAGTCTGTTCTTCTTTCTAATTCATCCGCGCTTAATTTCAATACAGAACGACCTGTATCACAACCCACACGCTTAAATTCGTCGATAATCCATGTTTCAATTTCGTCTGTAAACTCATCCATATCAATATCAAACTCTTCTAATACTTCTTCATCCTCACGGTAAACGTCTAATTCATACCCTGTTAATTCAGAAGCCAATTTGATGTTTACACCACGGCGACCAATGGCCAAGGACACTTGATCTGCTTGTAAATAAACTTCTGCACGCTTGCGGTCATTGTCTATGTTCATGAAGCTAATTTTCGCTGGCGTCAATGAACGTTGAATTAACAATTGCGTATTCGTTGTGAAATTAATAACGTCAATATTTTCATTTTTCAATTCACGCACAATCCCATGAATACGCGAACCTTTCATTCCCACACAAGCACCTACCGGATCGATACGATCATCAAAAGATTCTACTGCCACTTTTGCACGCTCTCCTGGCTCACGAACAATTTTCTTAATGGTAATTAAACCGTCAAAAATTTCTGGGACTTCTATTTCTAATAATTTAGATAAGAAAAGTGGGCTCGTTCTTGATAAAATAATTACAGGTGTGTTGTTTTTCATATCCACACGCTCAATTACTGCTCTAATGTTTTCTCCTTTTTTGAAAAAATCTTGAGGTATTTGTTCTGTTTTAGGAAGAATTAATTCGTTGCCTTCTTCGTCTAACAACAACACTTCTTTTTTCCAAACCTGGTAAATTTCAGCATTCATGATTTCACCAATACGATCAGAATATTTTTTTACTAAAGCCGTTTTCTTTAAATCGTTGATACGAGATGCTAAAGTTTGCTTTGCAGCTAAAATTGCACGGCGTCCAAAATCATAAATATTTACTTCCTCTAATAATTCCTCACCTATCTCAAAGTCAGGCTCTATCTTGATTGCATCAGAATAAGAAACTTCTGCCAAAGGATTGTCCACATCATCGTCAGGGCGAATTTCGCGACGACGGATAATTTCCAAGTCCCCTTTTTCTGCGTTTACAATTACGTCGAAGTTTTCGTCGCTACCATATTTTTTTCTTAATAAAGTTTTAAATACATCCTCTACCACTTTCATCATGGTTGGACGATCAATGCTTTCTGCGTCTTTAAACTCCTGAAAGGCTTCAATCAAATTTATACTTGCCATAACATAATTTTTTTTCAAGCTTCTCGCTTGTTGATTTGTTAAAATTGAATTTGAACTATAGTTGATTTAATATTCTCAAATGGAATAAGCAATTGTTGCTGGGATGCTTTTTTACCCTTTCCCTCTGTCCACTCAATCAAAATATCTGCTTCTGTCACCGTTGTTAAAGTGCCTTCTTTTTTGGTCTCGTCTAACAATTCTACTTCTACTTTTCGGCCTATATTTTTATTGTATTGTCTTATTAATAATAAAGGTTCATCTACGCCTGGAGAAGAAACTTCTAAAGCAAAATCACCATCGGGAAACCACCCTGCTTCCTCTATGGCCCTATATAATTTTCTATTAAAGAAAATACACTTTTGGATGGGAAGTCCATGGTCTCCGTCCAAGTAAACTCTAATGATGTGACCAGGCTTTACCTTAATCCACACCAAAAAATATTCAGGATCCTCTACTAATAGAGGTTCAATTAAACCCTGTACCCTTTCTTTTAAATCGTTTACTTCCATAGTTTAAAAAGAAGAAGGGAACGATTTCGTTCCCTTCATTTCTCTGCATATTCTGGAACAAAGGTAATAAAACGGGATGAAATCACCCAATAATATTGCCTAGAAGCTTATTTTTGCGCTATGATGAAGCTAGTTTTATACGGTTTGTTGATATACCTCCTCTATAAGATCATATTTGATATCGTGATCCCCGTGCGTAAAGGGGTAAAAACAGTAAGGCAAAATATGGAACAGGTAAAAAGGCAACAAGCGGAAGCCTTCAATAAGGCACAAAACAATACCCAAACCGCTCCCCCTCCAAAAAAAGATGTGCCAATTGACGCTGAATACATTGATTTTGAGGAGATTAAGAAAAAATAAGGTCCGACCTAGCCAATAACCAAGTCCTTTTCCACCCGCATTCCAGGCTGTAAATACAACACCTGTAATCCCACCGAAGCAGCAGCAACTATATTGGGTTCATTGTCATCAATGAATATCGTTTCCGCTGCAATAAGCCCTTCTTTTTCCAAAATATGCATAAAAGAGGCTGGATCTGGCTTTCTTTGACCCATTTTATGGGAATAATAGGGTGTTTTAAACAAATTTTCAAAATTGCCCCCCATCGCTCGGGTAAATTCAGGAATAAAGTGGTCATAGTGAATTTGGTTGGTATTGGAGAATAAGAAAGTTGGATATGCTTCATTATGCGATTGTACCCATTCAATACTCTCTTTTCGATAACCTACCAATAAAGCATTCCATGCTTCAATAATTTGTTGCTTAGACAAGTTCAACTTGTATAATTGATTGAAGCCTTCAATAAATTGAGTTTCGTTGATCAACCCTTTCTCTAAGTCAAAAAATAGTTGATCGGACTTATTGAGTGTAAAATGATTTTCAAAATTAGGGATTCCCAATTTTTCAAAAGCCCCATACATTTTTGCAAAGTCAATGTCATATAATACATTGCCCAAATCAAAAATTAAATTCTTAACAACCAGCATCGCTTTATTTTAATTTGCATGAAGGTAAACAAAGCTTTTAAATATTTGTACATTTGAACTATGAAACAAAATTTAGCACATATAGCAGTAGTGGTAAGAGATTATGATGAGGCCATTCAATATTATACAAAAATTTTAGGTTTTAAATTAATTGAAGACACCGTATTGTCTGAAACAAAAAGATGGGTGATGGTACAACCAGCGGGTGCTGAAAATGGATGTACCTTATTGCTCGCGAAAGCAGCTACGCCAGCGCAAGAAAAATGTATTGGCTACCAAACAGGCGGACGTGTATTTTTATTTTTATATACCGATCATTTTCAAAGAGATTTTGAAAACTACACAGCCAAAGGCGTTGAATTTACCATTGCACCGCATGTAGAAGAATACGGTACAGTAGCGGTATTTAAAGATATGTATGGAAATTTATGGGACTTGATTGAGCCAACAAAAAAATAGTCGCCGTTTCGTATAATGATACGGTTATTTATTTTTTATTCACCATAGCGGCAGCCATATATTTACAAGCAGCTTCTCCTTTGTTTAATTCGGCTTGGATATTTGCTTGAGAGGCTTCGTCTCGGTTTTGACTCAATTTAAAAACGTGTTGCAAATTCGTAACCACCATATCAAATGAGTATATAGCTTTCATGTTTTGCTGCATGTATTCGGCTGATAAATTTTTAACCTGTGTAGGCGCATGGATGTCTTTTTCAAAATGCAAGGTCAAGTCGGTAAGTAGTTGACGCAAATGTGCTTCGTCTTTGATTTCCATTTTGCCGCTTGCATGCACTGTTTGGTAATTCCAAGTACTGCCCATATTTTTGGTAGTATACCAATTCGCACTCACAAAAGCCGAGGGCGCCGAAAAAATAACCAACACATTGTTGTTTTTTTCAAATGCAATGGTATGATCCTGTTTGCGCATCATGTGCCCACTAATGGTAATGATTTCGTTTTCTACTTTAATCAGCACTGGAATATGTGTGGCTAAAGGAAAGCCGTTGGCATCTACGCCACAAATAGTTACAAAAGGGTGCGCCATCATAAAGTCAATGACTTCCTGTTGGTGATGGGCTTTGAAATGAGGTATATCGTACATACTTTAATAATTAAAAAAGGAACGTTACAAAATGATAATTTATACTTTACCGAATCCGTTTATAGCGGCAGTGCGGTGGTCGTTTTAATTTCGTCCATTACAAATAAACTATTGATATGCGCTACCATGGGGAGCACGGCTAATTTTTCTTGATAAAATTTATTGTAGGATTCAACATCCTTAGAAACTAATTTTAAGAAATAATCAAAATTACCAGATACTAAACTGCAAGATATTACTTCGGGATACTTTGCAATGATTTGCTCAAACTCTGAAAAATTATTTCTAGTTTGCTTGTCTAAAGTCACATGACAATGTACAATTAAACCGAGGTCAATTTTTTTTCTATCCACGATGCCAACATAGGCCTGAATATATCCCTCTGATTCTAAACACTTAATTCTATCATGTGTGGGACTCATGGATAAATTCACTGCTGCACTAATATCCTTGATTTTGGCAAGTGCATTTTGTTGCAAAATGCGCAAAATGGCAATATCAATAGCATCTAAACTCATGGTTGTACGTTTTATGAAAGGAATTATTTCTGCCAATAGGCTAAAATGAAGCCTAAATTAATGTTTTTTTCTTATTTTTTAAAATATAGCAGTATAATTTACTGAATATTTAATACTATTTCATAATATTTTCTTTTCTCTGAACTTTATACAGTAATAAAAACATTATTTATGATTATTGGATGCCCAAAAGAAATTAAAGTGCAAGAATACAGAGTGGGTTTAACTCCTGAAGGGGTGGACGCATTAGTGAGACAAGGTCATGAAATATATATGGAAACCAATGCAGGCGTTGGCTCTGGCTTTTCTGACGAAGCATATAAAACGGTGGGTGCTTCCATTTTAAATACACCTAAGGAGGTGTATGAAATTGCAGAAATGATTGTAAAAGTAAAAGAGCCTTTGGCTTCAGAATATCCTTTAATTAAAGCGGGACAAATCCTGTTTACCTACTTCCACTTTGCTGCCTCCAAGGAATTAACGGAAGCAATGATCAAATCGCACGCGGTTTGTATTGCTTATGAAACGGTAGAATCAGCGGACGGTTCACTGCCCTTATTAGTGCCCATGTCCGAAGTGGCAGGCAGGATGTCGATTAATGTGGGTGCTTACTATTTAGGAAAGCCATTTGGGGGTAAAGGAAAATTATTAGGGGGTGTGCCAGGTGTTAAACCAGCTGAAGTATTAGTGATAGGTGGAGGAATTGTTGGAACGCAAGCTGCGAAGATGGCTGCAGGCCTGGGCGCGAATGTAACCATCATGGATACCAACCTTGCACGTTTAAGGTATTTAAGCGATGTGATGCCAGCCAATGTGGTAACACAATATTCCACCATTTTAGCCATCAAGGAAAAATTGCCAACGACCGACTTATTAGTAGGGGCCGTTTTATTGCATGGCGCAAAAGCGCCTCGTTTGGTGAAAAAAGACGACTTAAAATTAATGGAAGCAGGTTCGGTCATTGTGGATGTAGCAGTGGATCAAGGAGGTTGCATTGAAACATGTAAACCTACCACCCACGAAAATCCTGTTTTCACCATTGATGGTATTACCCACTATTGTGTTGCCAATATGCCAGGCGCAGTTCCACAAACAAGTACCAGGGCGTTGACACAAGCTACTTTACCTTATGCCATTGCAATTGCCAATAAGGGCTGGGAAAAAGCAATTATGGAAAATGCTGCATTAGCGAAAGGATTAAATATACGAGCGGGTAAAATCTTAAATAAAGGCGTAGCGGACGCCTATACAGCAGCGTAAGAATTCTATTTGATTGATACGGTAAAAGCCTAGTTCAAAAGACTAGGCTTTTTTTATGATTGTGATCAGTTTCCTAAAAATTAATACAAATATTTTACGCCGTATTTATATTAATCGTAATTTTACGATTAATATAAATCAATATGTCTACTTATTCAATTAAAGAAGAACAGTTGGCGCAATTCACAAAAGCATTAGGCCATCCTGCAAGAATAGCCATTATTGTTCTTTTATTAAAAAAGCAAACCTGCATCTGTGGTGATATTGTGGATGAATTACCTCTGTCTCAAAGTACTGTTTCACAGCATCTAAAAGAGTTAAAAGAAGCAGGTATTATTAAAGGTGAAATTGATGGAGTTAAAACTTGTTATTGTATAGATGAAAATAATTGGACCAAAATGAGTGTGCTTTTTAATAAAATGTTTGACTCGTTTACCATTACCAAAAAATGTTGTTAATATAAATACTAAAATAAATAATTATGAAAACAGAGTTAGAATTAAAAGAAATAGTAAAAGCAAAATACAGTGAAATTGCATTGCAGGACAAAGAAACCAATATGTCCTCTTGTTGTGGAGCTGGTGGTTGTAGTACCGAGGTATACAATATCATGTCCGACGATTACACAAAAATGGAAGGATATGTGGCAGATGCCGACTTGGGTTTAGGATGTGGACTGCCTACTGAATTTGCAAAAATTAAAGAAGGTGATGTGGTGGTGGATTTAGGATCGGGAGCAGGCAATGATTGCTTTGTTGCAAGAAGAAGCACCGGCGCAAGCGGAAAAGTAATTGGCGTGGACTTCACCCCAGCGATGATTGAAAAAGCGAGAGCGAATGCAGAAAAAATGGGCTACAACAATGTAGAATTCAGACAAGGAGATATCGAAAACATGCCTATCACGGCCAATGCAGTCGATGTGGTAGTAAGCAACTGTGTGTTAAATTTAGTGCCCAATAAACATGCTGTATTAACTGATATTTATCGAGTGTTGAAGCCTGGAGGTCACTTTAGCATTTCAGATGTAGTCCTCGTAGGTGTTTTGCCTAATGAATTGCGCAATGCAGCAGAAATGTATGCAGGTTGCGTAAGCGGTGCCGTGCAAAAACAAGTGTATTTGGAATTAGTTAATGCCTGTGGTTTTAAGAATGTGGTATTGCAAAAAGAAAAGCCAATAATCATACCAAATGATATTTTGAAAAACTATTTATCAGAAGCGGACATAGCCAAATTTAATCAATCAGATATAGGCATATTTTCAGTAACCGTATATGCTGAAAAACCGACAGCTAGCTGTGCGCCAGGATCGGGATGTTGTTAAAATTTTTGGTAAGACAGTAATTTTAAAACCTTAATTATCTATATTCTAAGATGAAAAATATACTCGTATTATGCACTGGCAATAGTTGCCGAAGTCAAATAGCGCACGGTTATTTGGCAGCAATGACAAATGGAAAAGCAAATGTATATTCAGCAGGCGTCGAAACGCATGGTGTAAATCCAAGGTCCATTCTTATTATGAAGGAAGATGGCATTGATATTTCCAACCATACTTCTAACAATATTAACGAGTACCTTAAAGTAGATTTTGATTATGTAATTACCGTTTGTGACAATGCAAAGGAACGCTGCCCTTACTTCCCAACCAAGGCTTTAAAATTTCATTATAACTTCCCAGATCCAGCTAAAGCTATTGGTACAGAAGAAGAAATTATGGAAGCATTTAAAAATGTGAGGGAATTAATTAAAGCGTATTGTACTGTTTTTGTGCAGGAACAAATGAATCGTTAATGCCTTATTGAGTTTATTTATTATAGTAAGTGAAACATTAACGGTTTAGATGCCCATTTTTTTGTTTCCATGATCCAGGGACTCGTATGATCTTTAATATTGGATAAAATATCCCATGCTAATTGCATATGCGCTTTTTTTAAGGCAATATTTTTATACGCAAGATTTTGAACTACGGTACCTACAATCTCACCATTCACTAAATAAGCAGTGTTATTGAAAATTTTTCCAATGATATGATTTTGCTTACCAAAGAAACAATCTCCAATTAAAATTCCATGCACATGCTCTAAATTCAAATCCATGATCATCATATTTTGAATATAAGCAACTGCCTCCCCTTTTTGATTAAGAATGGTATACATGTTCTTTTGATTTATTGGTTTGTTTCGTTTGATTGTTTTTCATGAGTATTTCTACAATATCAGCTGTACTATGTGCTAGGTTTAACTTAATAGATTTTTTTTCATTAATCCAATGTGAAAAATATTCACCAAATTTTTCGTCAACCTTTTTTAAAACCATAATGCCTAATTTTTCAAGTGCCTTGGCATTGCAGGCTTGTTCATAATGATTTAAGATAGGAATACTTAATAGCTTTTTATTCATATACATAGCTTCAGCAGGTGTTTCGAATCCACCGGCGGTGATAATTCCATAACACCGAATTAAGCTACTTGTAAACTGTTCATTATTGATTGGAAAGTAGGTAATATTATTCTTGCAAGTAATTCGGTCAATCTCTTTTGAAAAAACTTCAAAATGAAATTTGCCTTGCTTTAAAAAATGAGGCTCTAAGTGTTGAATGGAATATTGAGGCAAATACACGGTGATATGACCATCGTTTATTGGGGTTGCCTTAATAATATCTTCCTTAATAATAGGATTGTAAATATGATGATCATAATTTTCAAAATGTAGTCCGATATGGGTGTCGCTTTTAACAAATTTTTCAAGAATGAAATTTCCTATAAAATCGATTTTTGAGGGCCTTGGTGTTTTTTTGCTTTGAAAACTTGCTTGATGTCCAAAGTGAATACAGGATATTTTTTTAAACTTACATGCTAAAGAGGTAACAAAATCAAAGTCGTTAATAACCAAGTCATAGTCCTCTATGGGCAATGTTTTAGCATCCTTAATGACACTAAGAGATAAGGAGCGTAAGATTTTAATATAATCAAGTCCCCCACTATGTTTATAAAATAAACTCAGCCCCTTACTCTTATACTTAACCGGCAAACTGCTTGGCAAATTTGCATTACTCCCGCTTAACATAAAGTCTACTTGGCCATATTTTTGTAAATACGGATACAATTCAATAGCCCTACTTATATGACCATTTCCAGTACCTTGAATGGCGTAAAATATTTTCATATCAACTTATAATGAAACTTGAAATGCAACCTCACTTGTCATGACATTTAATTCCGTATTCAAGTGTACGACTCTAATTTTTTCTTTTGAAACGTGTTCAAACTGTTTTGAATCATATTGATATAAATGCCAAGCATGATCGTAATACTCTAATGCGGTAGAGTTTTCAATCCAATCTCCGCTATTTAAATAAGTGACAGACCCTTTCTCCGTTGAAATTACACGCTGTTGTGGCTGATGAATATGTCCACATAAAACATACTGATACCCATTTTCAATAGCCAATTCAGCAGCAGTCTGTTCAAAATTACCAATCCAAGAAACTGCTTGTTTTACGCCATTTTTTACCTTCTTGCTAAAACTCATTTTTTCGCGACCAAATAACCTTGAAATCCAGTTAAACAAACTATTAAGCATAATTATTAAATCATACCCATACCCCCCTAATTTAGCTAAAATTTTAGCACTTCCCTTTGTCGTTCTATCAAATACATCCCCATGGAATACCCAATTTTTTTCACCATTAATTTCAAATACAATCTTATCGGTGAGTAATATATTACCCATTTCGAAATCGGCGTATTTTCGTAAGGCCTCGTCATGGTTGCCAGTAATATAAACCACTTTAGTGCCTTTACTAGCCATGTTAAATATTTCTTTAATTACAGCCATATGACTTGCAGGGAAAAAACGTTTACTAAACTGCCAAATGTCTATGATATCTCCATTTAGTATTAATGTTTTAGGCTGGACACTTCTTAAATAGTTTAATACTTCCTTTGCTTGACATCCAAAAGTGCCTAAATGAACGTCACTTATAACACATACTTCGATACAGCGTTTTTCCATTAGGTTAGTAGATTTTAGTAAAATACGTAATTGTATATGACCGAATTATTTCCTTATTATTAATTAATTATTAACTTATTGGGGCTTTGTTGTAACTTATGATAGTAATAATAAATTCGTGAAGTAATTGATATATATATGAAAGACAGATTTATTGCTAGAGATATTAGTTGGTTAAGTTTTAATGGGCGGGTTTTACAAGAAGCCAATGACCCAACGGTTCCTTTAAATGAAAGAATAAAATTTTTAGGGATTTTTTCAAACAACCTAGATGAATTTTTTAGGGTACGTGTAGCTACTTTAAAAAGGATGTCAGAATTCGCAGACAAAAAAGGCCATATACATAATATTGATTTAATTGAATCTCCACAGGCAATATTGGAAGAGATTCAAAGAATAGTATTAAGACAACAAAATGAGTTTAATAGGATTTGGCAAAATTTAAACAAGGAGTTAAAAGAAAATAAAATTGTACTTGTCGATGATAAAAAGTTGAATATTGAACAAAAGAATTTTGTAAAAAATTATTTTGACGAAGTTGTACGCCCTTATATCATTCCCTTAATGATTGAAAATGTGCCAGAACTTCCCTACCTGAGAGACAAAAGCTTGTATTTAGCCATTGTAATGGCCAATAAATCAAATGCTTATGATCAAAAATTTTCATTGATCGAAATACCATCAAAATCAGTTGGACGCTTTATTGAGTTGCCCTCCAAAATAGGCACTTCTAATATTATTCTACTTGAAGACTTAATTAGGTATAATTTACCAATCATATTCTCACATTTCAAATTCAATAAATTCGAAGCACATGTATTCAAAATAACCAAGGATGCTGAAATTGATTTAGACCAGGAAGTTGGTAGCAATTTTATAGATAAAATCTCAAAGGGAATCAAAAATAGACGTAAAGGAAAGCCAGTCCGATTTGTATATGAAAAAGAAATGAACGCTGAAATGCTTGAATTTTTAATTAAAAAATTAAAACTTTCAAGAAAAAGTACCATGATACCAGGAGGGCATATTCATAATTTTAGACACTTTATGGACTTCCCTAACGTTATTGCTATAAAAAATAACAGGCCTAGCCCCCTTATTCATCCTGCTTTTAAAAAGAAAGAGCTTGTTTCTGACATCGTGATGCAAAAAGATGTTATGCTACATTTTCCCTATCATTCCTATGATCCCATCATTGATATGCTTAGAGAAGCAGCCATGGATGATATGGTTTTAAGCATAAAAATTACAGCCTATCGTTTGGCAAGCAACTCAAAAGTGATTAATGCTTTAATCAATGCCGCCAGAAATGGAAAAGAGGTAACTGTTTTCTTGGAATTAAAAGCGCGTTTTGACGAAGAAGCCAATTTAGAGTGGAAATCGGTATTGGAGGAAGAAGGAGTTAATGTACTAGTAGGTGTCCCTAATAAAAAAGTGCATGCTAAACTTTGTATCATACAAAAAAGAGTCGTGGGGAAAATAGTAAAATATGGATTTATCAGTACGGGGAATTTAAATGAAAAAACAGCTAAGGTATATGCGGATCAATGTTTACTCACTGCGAATAAACAGCTAATGAATGAATCCTCAAGAATTTTTACCTATCTAGAAAATTGGCAACTAGGAGATAAGCCCATTGTCAAAATGCAACACTTATTGATATCGCCAATCAATATGAGAAATTCAATAGTACAATTAATTGAAAATGAAATTAAATTCGCAAAACAGGGTAAACTAGCAAAAATAATCATCAAATTGAACTCCTTAACGGATGTTACCTTAATTGAGCATTTGTATAAAGCCATTAAGGCGAATGTGGAAGTTCATTTAATAATAAGGGGTATCCTTACCTTAAAAATTAACAATGATAAGGGTAATCAAAAACTAAATGCCATTAGTATTGTAGACCAATATTTAGAGCATGCAAGGGTAATGATATTTCACAATAAGGGAAAGGAAAAAGTATATATTTCCAGTGCCGACTGGATGGTGCGCAATTTGGATCATCGAATTGAAGTCGCCACGCCTATTTTCGACCCTGTCATAAAAAAGGAATTAATTGATATTATCAATATTCAATTAAAAGACAATCAAAAAGCGAGAATCCTTGATTCAGAGTTGGCCAATAAATATGTACCTTTGGTAGGTAAAAAATATAAGTCGCAAGAAGCTACCTATTTATACTTAAAAGGTAAAAAATAACAAATTGATTTTAGCAGCTATAGATATTGGAAGTAACGCAGCAAGGCTTTTAATTAGCGAAGTTGAACAAAAAGGGAAAGAAGTAGAATTCAATCGTATTAATATAGTCCGAATACCTTTACAATTGGGTTTTGATGTATTTGAAAAAGGATTTATTGGAAGTCGTAAACGAAAAATGCTTATTGATACCATTAAGGCTTACAAGCAACTCATGAAAGTATATGAAGTGGAGCACTATATGGCATGTGCTACCAGCGCAATGAGAGATGCACAAAATAGCAAAGAGATCATAAAAGAAATAGAAGACGAAACAGGCATTGAAATTGAAATAATTTCAGGTGAACTAGAGGCTGAAATAATCTACGAAAATCATATTGCAGAATTACTTGACAAAAAGGATAGTTACCTGTATATGGATGTTGGCGGAGGTAGTACCGAGCTAACCCTCTATCACAACAATGAGCTGGTTTTGCAAAAATCAGTTAATATTGGAACTGTTCGATTATTGACAAACAAGGTGAGTGACGAAAGCTGGGAGGAGCTTAAAGAAACCTGCAAAATGATTGATCAAAAATATGATCACATCACTGGTATTGGTTCAGGTGGCAATATCAACAAAATATTTTCCCTTCTTCGATCAAAAGACGAGAAATATCTGCACGCATCCTCGGTAAAAGACATGCATAAAGACATGATGCAGCTGACTGTTGAGGAGCGGATGAAAAAATACAGTATTAAAAAAGACAGGGCAGAAGTAATAGTACCAGCATTACACATTTATACCAACATATTTAAATGGAGCAATGTGGATCAAATACTAGTGCCAAAAATAGGACTTGCGGATGGATTAATTCATCACCTCTATGACCAAATAATAAAGGAAAAATAATTTAAATTTCAGGGTCAGGGTAAATGCCAAAGTGAATTGGCATATTTAAAAAAGATTTTTTTCAAAAAGTTTTTTTGAAAAAATAAACTTATTTCTAGTGTAAAACCGTTGGTTTAAGGTTGAATTAAGCTTACAGGCTACCTTAATTTTAGTAGCATTGTATTCTTTTGCAATTTCCTCTACAAAAGAATATAATTTAGGTGCTGCATTTAATTTTCTATACTTTAATTGGATATACAAATGATGTATTTCAATAAAATTTCTGTCATTAAATAATTCATTTGATAATTTAAGGATAATTCCTCCTGCAATAGTCTTATTTACCTCTGTTTCAAAAACAAAGATTGAATATTGATTATCTAAAAGTAAACTTTCAAATGTTTTAGTAAATTTTATTTTATCAAAATGGACATCAGTATAACTCGTATATGAGTCAAAAAAAATGCCACAATCAGCATAGTTGGCTTTCCTATAGGTATATGAATTTTCACTCATTAACATATACAAATATTCAATAAAATATTTGGCAGTTAACCTTCAATTAATATTAATAAATTGTTAAGTATGCATAAAAAAAGAGGTTCAAATGAACCTCTTTTTTTATGGTATAGTTTAAACTATTAGTATGAAAACTTAGCCCAACCTTTCCACCATGTTGCATCTTCACCATTCAAACCAATTGCACCTCTAAAGGTAACTGGCTTAAAGAAAGCATTTTGTAATTTAGCATCATCAAATGCACCGTTGCTAGCATAGTTGAAATTAGCAGCAGCACCCAATACTAAATTTACACCCGATGGAGCAGCTGTCCCCGCATAAGGAGTGGCATCAAACATAGTATAGTTAAATGGTTGAATCAACTTTGCATCAACCGCATTTAACGCAATTGCATTTTTATAAGACGGCGTTGAAACCCAGGCCAACATACTAGCATCATTTGCACCCGTAGCAGCACTTGCACTTACAGTATACTTCACATTGATTGTATTACCTGCGAATGTATTGTTTTTGAAACGAATAGTACTATCTACTGTATTTAAATCAGTTGGGGTACCCGTACTAGCATCAATTAATAATCCGATAGGCCATCCCATGAAAATTGAATTTTGAATAGAGATACCAGAATTTCTTCTAATTTGAGCACCTGCTAAATACAAGCTGTTACCAATATTAGACAATGTTGCTCTTGGTCCTAAAACCGTAAAGTTGGAGAACACAGCAGTAGTTTTAGGAGATGCAGTAGTTCCTGTTGCATTATTATCAGACTCAAAAGCTTCTGATTTAGAGATATCCGCAATTGCAGAGTCACGAATGGCGATACCAAATTGCACATTACCGCTAAAACCATTGTCGGTATCAAAGTCATCATCCTGTCCTTTATACGCAATTAAATATTTACAGTTTACCGTTCCACCAAACCACTCAAAGCTATCGTCTTTACCAAAAGCCGCCTCAATATGGTCAATGGTAGTACCACTTCCAACCGCAGCCATAGTTAAACTATTAATTTCTTTATCGGGCTGATAAGCATATCCTGCATATTCAATTCTTACATATTGTAAAAATCCTGAATTATCAGCAGGGTTAGCCGTTGGGAAAGCAGCGTCACCAGCACCAGCTAAACCATCGCCATTTGCATTATCAACACCACCTTCTACCTGGTACAATCCAGTTACAGCGGCGCCGTTTACTGTGAAACTTGTATTAATTGGCGCTATTCCGCACAATACAATACCTCCCCAATCCCCTGATTGTGGATTGGCAGAAGCCGAAGTAAATACAATTGGTTTATCCACTGTTCCTTTAGCAATAATTTTTGCACCGCGGCAAATGATTAAGGCAGAAACATCTGCTCCTGAAAATTGTCCTTTAACAGTGGCACCAGCTTCAACAGTTAGTGTAACTCCTTTGGTGATATACACGATACCAGACAAAAAGTTGTTGTCTTTCGCCAACAAGGTAGTGTCTCTTGTGATTCTTCCAGACAAAGTTACTGTATTCGCAGTTGGACTTGTGTTACCAGAACCACCGCCATTAATAATAACGATTTGCTTTTCACCGTCTGATTCCACTTTTCTACAGCCAGTTACAGCTAAAAAGGCTAATGATAAAATAAATAGATGTTTCATTGTTTTTTGTATTTAAAAAAGATTTGTTGTTAAATGATATTATAAAGCGTAATTAAATGATATGCCATAGGTAGCTCCGAATCTTCTAGCAAAACGAACTGCGTCAATTCCTTTTTCGTATTTAAGATTAGAAGTTAAATTTTGATAAAATGTTTGTTGTTGATTAAGTATATCCGAAGCTGTTAATTTTATTTCAGCTTTGTTTTTCATAACTTTTTTACTCATTTGAAAATCAACCAATGCTCTTGGTGCTTCATAAATATTGGGAGAAGCTGAACCCGCTTGCATATCTCCCACTAGGTAAATACGTTCACCGATTTGATTAAACAATAAAGTTGCATTAAACCCTTTGTCTATAACATCATAAAGTAAACCAAGATTCACTAAATAAGGAGACTGCCCTTGTAATTGTCTGTTTATGTTTAAACTTGCATCTTTTATCCTACTATTAATCAAAGAAGCATTGGCTTGGAAAGTGAAAAATTTATTTAATTTTTTTCTTGCTTCAATTTCCATTCCATAGGTAGTCGCTTTTTTAGCATTTTGGAAAGAGAAGGTACTTGATCCACCTGCACCTTCACTGAAAATTTGCTCAATCGGATTTACAAAGTCCTTATAAAAAACACCAAATGTAAATACCTCACCTGAGCCAGGATACAATTCATACCTTAAATCGGTATTGGTAATTTTAGTTCTTTTTAAAGATGGATTACCTTGTACTGAAGCATTTAATTCAAAATCGAAGATGTTTAAGAACGACAATTCTCTTAATTCAGGTCTGATCACAGTTTGAGAAGCAGTAAATCTTAAATTGCTATTTTGCGTTATTTTATAAGTTGTATTCAAGCCAGGTAAGAAATCAGTGACTCTTGACAAAGTATATCTTGGATCATACTTTTTTACACTACCCACCAATTGGTCGAAATCTTCAACACGTACACCCCAAACTGCCCTTAGTTTTTCGCTTAATTTATTGTCAAATTGTACATAACCTCCATTTAAAATGGTATTGGCCATATACCTGAAATTTCTTCCTTTAATGGCATCAAATCCAAATTTATTATCCGTTCCATTGCCAAAATTTTCAGGCGCAAAAACCACATCAGGTGTTAAAGCCCTTAAAGCTGCGTTATCCTTTGGTAAGAAATTGGCAAATAATTTCGCATCATACAAACGATCCTTTATTTGTAACATGTATCCCGCCTTGATGGTTTGTTGGCCTATTTTATAAGAGATATCACCGCCCGCTGTATAAATGTAATCACTTAGGTTTTGATAAATTCTACTACCAGATTGTTGAGACAAGGTATTGGATATATTCAACACATAAGGATCATTGCCTGTTACGGATTTAGTATATAAAATTCTTCGCTGATCAGGACTATAGCTGTCTAAAATATTGAAGGCGCCATACCAATTAAACTTCAATTTTGGAGACAAACTATGTTCCCCATTTAATTGATTGGTGAAAAATGTATTTTGAGTAAAAGTGAACTCATTGGCTTTCATCAAATCGTCTCTTGTGTATTCATTACCCGTTCTTGAAGTATAGGCGTTATTTGATTTTACGTTTACAATAGCTTTATAGCTAATTTTATTCAATGGATTTAAATAAATGGATAAACCTGCAATAGCACCCATATTGATGTCCTGAATATACTTTTCGTCCGCATATTTATAAATAGTTGAAAAAGTATTTGCTTCAAGTGTGTTTTGCTGATTTAAATTATCTTGAAATCTTTGGTTTCTTGCAAAGTTAGCACCCAACATACCACCCACTTTTTTTCCAAATAAAGTACCCGTGAATCCGCCATTCATTTGAACTGCAAAATTAGGCGCAGCCGTTGTTTTTACTGGAACCCAGTTATTAGACATGGTTTTACCTAACGCAGTCTTAGCAGCGATACTAGTCGTGTCAAAATTGGACTTCGTTGTATATCCAGCGGGTAATGATCTTGTACCATCGTCAATGCCGTACCAATCTGTTTTTCCGCCTTTGTCTTTGTAAAAATCCTTGCCTGTTGAAATTGCATTGTAGCTAGTAGACAATTGAATATTAAAAAAGTTTTTACTTGGAATGTCTTTGGTATTTACTTGTATTAAACCACCTGCCCATTCTCCTGGCAATTCAGGTACAAAGGCTTTATTAATGATGATATTATCAATAATCTGAGAAGGGAATAAATCAAATGAAAATGTTTTACGATCAGGCTCCGTACTAGTCAATAAAATACCATTTAACATAGCCTGGTTGTATCTATCAGCTAAACCTCTTACCACAATATACTTACCTTCTTGTATAGAAGCACCTGGGGTTCTTTTTAAGATTTCCGCGGTATTTCTATCTGGGCTTCTTTTAATGCTTTCAGCAGAAATAACAGAGGCAACCGTATTGGTATTTTTTTGATAAGCAATTAAGGCATTGGTAGTTTCCCCTTTATTATTAGCTCTTGAGGAACTAACAACTACATCAGTTAATTTTGTACCAGCTTCTTCTAATAAAACATCTTTAATAACCTCTTCGTTTTCAACTGTTGCTTTAATATTTGTAATGGTTGACTCCTTATAACCCACATAACTCAATACTAAGGTGTAATTTTTATTTACATCAATGTTAAAACTAAACCTTCCTTCCACATCCGACTTGGTGACAATTGTTCTTTCTCCTTTTAATGAAACGGTAACAGAAATAAGTGCTTCATTTTTTGAATTGGTAACCTTCCCTGTTAACTTAGCTTTTTGAGCTTGCACTAGTAAAGTTGATAAAACGAATGTAATTAGTATTGATAGCCTTTTCACGATATATAGTTATTTATACCGCAAATATTAGACTCTAATGTTACCAAATTGTTACCTGAATGTGAACTTAATATTAAGTTTAAATTCTAGAAAAAATCAACAAAAAATTGAATTGTAAAATATTGATAATCAGTATTTTTAAATTTATTTTTTAGCTAACTTCAAAATCAAATCCGGGGATTCAATAGTGAATTGAGCAATGTCAATTTGCAGCCCTTCTTGCGTATCCATTCCCGTTATCCAACTCCCATTATTCATGACTAAAATTGTAGCTGCATTGTATTTCCCTGGAATGGTAATCAAGCCATTAGTTGGCTTTTCAAAAACATGTACAAAAACAAAGTCCTTATTTTGTGTAGTGACTCCCCACTTTTCCGCTTGCATGGGACCACCCCTGGTACCATAAATAGACTGTCCAAATTGTCTTGTCCAATTACCCACTAAAGCCAAGGTGTCGGTAAACTCCATGCCTATTTCCCCATTGGGCATCGGCCCCACATTTAACAACAAATTGGTATTGCGTCCAGCAGCACCCACCAATGTATGTATTACTTCCTGAAAGGTTTTATAATGATGGTCTTTGATCGAAAAACCCCAACTTTTATTCATTGTGATACAGGACTCCAAAGGCAATGCCGAAGTGGATTGAAAACTTAAGCCTGACTTATTTTGTCCAGGTAAATCCTGTTCAAACATTTGAAAATCTTCCCCATTGATTGGATCTAAATGATGGTTGTTTCCAATCATACAATTGGGTTGTAGTTGATGAATTAAACCATACAGCTCCTCGTATTTCCAATCAATTCTTGAACTCCTGTCAGCGGATCCCTCGGGATTGGTTTGATCCCAATGCCCATCCAGCCAAATACAGGAAATGGGGCCATAGTTGGTCAGCAATTCAGTTAATTGATTTTGCATGAATTGCAAGTAAGCAGCATAGTTGCTTTTTTGAGTACGTCCCGACTTTTTCCCAGTCCGACCTGTTTCATAAGGATAATCATCCCGGCTCCAGTCTAAGGTTGAATAATACAAGCCGAGTTCAATGCCTTGTTTTTTACATTCCGCTGCCAACATTTTTAAAACGTCTTTCTTATAGGGCGTGTTGGTAATTTTCCAATCCGAATATTTAGTATCCCAGTTGGAAAATCCGTCGTGGTGCCTTGTAATAAACACAATGTATTTCATGCCGGCTTGCTTAGCCGTGCTAACCCATTTAGCTGCATCAAAGTTGGTTGGATTAAATAGTTTAATTAATTTTTTATAGTCCTTTACTTCAATACCTCTGTTTTCCATTACCCATTCTTCATCGCTCAATACACTCGAAGCACCCCAATGAATAAACATGCCAAATTTTCTGTCTTGAAAAGCAGCTCTTGCGGCAATATTGCCAGCTGTAGGCGTATAGGTTTGTGCCTGTGTATTTAATACAATCAGACAAATAAGAATAGTCAGTACATTTTTCATAAATAAAAATTATCGCGCATACTATTTCATTAAAGCGCCAATGTATATGAATTATATCATTAATCTAAGTGATACACTGAATGAAGATCACTTGTGTTCGTAAAGTTGACCCCTAAGTCTTTAATGAGGCCGTCCTTCACGTCATAAGCCCAACCATGCAAGTGCAGGTCTTGTCCTCTTTTCCATGCATTTTGTACAATGGACGTTTTCCCTAAATCATGCACTTGCTCCATTACATTCACTTCGACAAACCTTCTCGCTCTTAATTCTTTATCCGCAATAGCATCTAGCTCAACATGATGATAACGATAAACATCCTTGATATGGCGTAACCAATTATCAATTAAACCTAATTGTTTATTGTTCATTGCAGCGAGCACACCTCCACATCCATAGTGACCACAAACAATAATATGTTTTACTTGTAAAACCTCAACCGCATAGGACAATACACTTAACATATTCATGTCACTATGTACCACCATATTGGCAATATTGCGATGTACGAAAACTTCCCCGGGCTTGGTCCCTGTAATTTGATTTGCAGGAACGCGACTGTCTGAACAACCAATCCACAAATACGCTGGGTTTTGCTTGTCCGCCAATTCATCAAAAAAATGAGGGTTAAGTGCCAACTGGTCAGCCACCCATTTTTTATTATTGTCTAATAATTTTTCGTACGAATTTTTCATAATTGGTGGCAGGTTTTAAAAAGGGGTAAAGCTGTTATACTTATAAATATAGTTTATATTTTTTATTTTATCCATGACATTTGACGCTGATAGTATCATCCATAAAACCTGGTTTATTAAGCAGGTTTTATGTAATTTTATGAGATGAATATACTCATTGAAGCGATCGGTTGGATCGCCTCTGTTTTAATTGTTGGGTCCTATGCATTAAATATTACAGGACGACTACCTACTGAGAGCAAGTGGTATGTTTGGTCCAATATATTTGGTGGATTATTTTTTGTCATCAATACCTATTTCCATCAAGCGTATCCTAGCATGGTGGTGAATTTTATTTGGGTCATTATTGCGGTAATTATGATTGCCAAAAGAAAAAAGAAGCAGCATTAGAAAATGCAAAAATACAATACCTATATGATTGGTTTTTTTAAATGGGTACTTTTATGCATTATTATTGGGGCATTAACAGGAACAGTTGCTGCATTTTTTTTGATGAGCTTAGACTATGTTACCCAGTTTAGGGAGACGCATCAATGGATCATATATAGTTTGCCAATGATTGGATTTGCCATTGGAGCGATGTATCATTATTATGGCGGAGAAGCTAGTAAAGGAAATAATCTACTTCTTGAGGAACATCAATCACCGCAAGCAACCATTCCATTTAGGATGGCCCCTTTGGTATATATCGGAACTATTTTAACCCATTTGGCGGGAGGTTCAGCAGGCCGAGAAGGTACTGCATTGCAAATGGGGGGCGCCATTGCCGATCAATTTACCCAATTGTTTAAATGTACTACTCAGGAACGTAAAACAATTTTAGTGGTGGGGATCAGTGCCGGCTTTGCCGCCGTATTTGGCACTCCCATGGCTGGTGCAATTTTTGCATTGGAGTTAATGTTATTCAAAAACAGTAGGCTAGCTAATGTTATGCCAAGCTTTGCGGCAGCCTATATTGCACACTATACTTGCTTGGCGATGGGTGTACATCATACCCAGTATACTATTGCTGCAATTCCTGTGATCAATGCCTCAAGTATCATTAGTACTTTAATCGCAGGATTGATTTTCGGATTGGCTGCACTGTTGTTTAGTAAAATAAATTTAATCTGGTCCTGGTTCTTTCACAAATTGCGCTATGCACCATTGCGACCACTGATTGGAGGAATTGTTTTAATCATTGCAATAAGCATACTTGGCACTACAAAACATATTGGCCTTGGCATTCCAACCATTATTGAGTCCTTTACTACCCCAATGGGCAAATATGATTTTTTGATTAAGATTCTACTCACCACCTTTACATTAAGCGCAGGATTTAAAGGGGGCGAAGTAACCCCCCTATTTTTTATTGGTGCAACATTGGGCAATATTTTAATTTGGTTGATCCCCCTACCGATGGCTTTATTGGCAGGCATGGGTTTTGTGGCGGTATTTGCAGGAGCAACTCATTGTGTAATTGCTTCAATTATACTAGGCATTGAACTATTTGGAATAAATGCAGGCCTGTTTATTGGTATTGCAAGTATCGCCTCCTATTTTACTTCCGGCGCAAATGGAATATATCCTGCTCAACTAAAACAAGGAGCTAAATTTAAATTGTATCATTACTTACAACGCAGTTCGAATTTGTAACTAAGCGCGCATCACTGGTCTTGTTAAACAAGTGGGGCCTCCACCTCCTTTAACACTGATTTCTTCTCCCTCATACTCAATTACTTTACATCCAGCTTCTTCTAATCTTGCTTTGGTGATTGGATTTCCCTTTACCATTAAGCAAACACGGGGTGCCAAAGCCAACACATTACACCCCATGCTGTCAAATTCTGTATCCGGCACTTCCACTAATTCATAGCCACGCGCCATTAATTCATTTCTAAATACGATGGGGATTAATGGAGAATACACTACGGCCAAATTACAATCCACCGGACTTAAAACCGACATTAAATGAAATACATCTGAAGGTCCTTTATAATGTGGCATGGGGACCGATATAACGGTTACGCCCAGTGGAGATAGTAATGCAGTGAGTTGTCGAATGCCTTCCTCATTGGTGCGGTACGTATGTCCAACCGCTAATGTTTTTGAATCCAACCAAGCAACATCACCACCTTCTAAAGTACCAGGCGCAGTGATTACACCCAATACTTGAATACCATTGGCTTCAAATGCTCGTTGTTCAGCTGCAGGTTCATTGATACGTCCCTGCTTGCCCATATTGCAAATAATCATTCCATTATCAGTTGCAATGGCAGCATCTCTACAATAAATAGAATCCATATTCACCTTGTCATCCTGTGGCAAATACAATAGCTCAGCACCATGGTCTTTTAATATTTGTTCAAAAGCATCATACTCTTGTAATGCTTTTGTAATATCGGGTTTACCTAAATAGTTAAGCGCTTCCCAATGTTGTGAAATATGTGCATCGTCAATAAATGCGGCAGCCACTTTTTTAATATACACCGATTTTAATTTTCCTGATTCTGAATGTGCACTCATGATTGAATAAATTTATTTGTCACGAAAAACCCGCAACGTTTAATTATCTTGTTTGTTTTTTTGATCTCTTTTCCAAACAGCATATACATAAATGGGTACCGAGGACATAGTAAGTACAAAGCCCCAGAATACGGTTTCGTATCCTAAGCCAATCATGATCCACATGCAAAAAACAAATGCCAAAGAAGCTAATAATAGTGCACCGTTAAATAATGCGTTGGAGGGTAATGACCCTTTAAGTCTTAATAATAAATAGGAAGCAGTACAAAATATATAAGGGATTAAAATAGTGGACGTAGTTAATAAAATTAAAAACTGAAACTGAGCCACCAATCCTTTGGTATAATTCATGGCCATAAATACCGAAACAAAAATGCTGGAAATCACAATGCCAAAAACAGGTACCCCCTTTTTGTTTTTACGTGTAAAAATAGCTGGGAATAATTTATCCTTGGCCACAGCATAAGGCATTTGACCTTGAATTAAAATGTACCCGTTTAGTGCACCAAATGCTGAAATAGCTACGCCTGCACTTACCCAATATTTTGCGCCGGCTCCCCAAATGATGACCGCCGCGTCGGCAAATGGCGTGACACTTTGTTTTAGTGCAGTAGCTGGAATCATCCCCATAATACTTACAGTACTTAAAATATATACTACCGTTGCAATGAGGGTACCCAAAGTGGTCGCCTTGGCCACAGTAGCAGCTGAATTTGCTACACTACCCGAAGGAATGGTGGCAGATTCAATGCCAAGAAAAGCAAAAAAAGTTAAGGTGGTTGTAGCTGTAATGGCAGCAAAGGAGGAACTGCCACTTGAATTAAAGGGTAAGAAATTATTCCATTGAATATAAAATAATCCAACGACCCCAATTAAAACAATGGGTACAATTTTTAAAATAGTCGTCACAAGTTGAAGAATGCCTGAGGTTAAAATACCTAAGGAATTAATCCAAGATAAAAACCAAATGGTTCCCAGTCCTGTCGCCACTGCTAAAAAAGAATTGGTTGCCAAAGCGGGAATAAAGGTACTCATTGCACTAATAAAGGAAACCGTGATGGCCGCATTGGTGCACCATACCGAAACTAAATACCCCCAGGCTACCAGAAAGCCGGCAAAATCACCCAAGCCTTTTTGAGAATAGGCATAAGGACCACCGTCGGCAGCGGGCAATAATTTTGATAAATGCGCAAACACTTTTGCGATTAAGAATGCTCCGATAGCAGCACAAACCCAACCAATTAAACTAATGCCTCCAAAGCTGGACAAAGTAGCAGGCATCATAAATACACCCGCCCCAATCATGTTGCCTACCACCAATGAAGTGCTTGTCCACAAGCCCAATTGTTTTTTTGTCTCCTGCATGGTGTTAAGATAGGAAAAGAACTTCAAAAACAAAAACGGACCTACAATAAAAATGCCCCCAGAAGTTGAACTTCATGAGGGCATTTTTTATAGCGATTAACTAGATTAATTCAATTAGAATTAATATCCTTCGTTTTGCACTAATTTTTTATTTACATCCATCTCTCTTTGAGGGATAGGTAAAATTAATCTTGGAGAATTCCAAGCCAAAGTACCAACTGAGTTTTGCAATCTCTTAGCATCTGGTAAGAATTGACCTTCGAAAGCTAATTCTAATTTTCTTTCTTTTAATACATCAGCTAAAGCAACTGTGCTTAAAGCCGTTAAGCCAGCACGAGCACGAATTGCATTCACATCGCTTAATGCTGTTGCACCAACTGAAGTACCACCTCTAACATTTGCTTCCGCTCTTGTTAAATGCATTTCAGATAAACGAATAACTGGCACATCACCAAAACGATCCAAGTGCTTCATAGTGTAATAGTTACCACCTGATAAAACAAAATAGTCTTTTCTTTTATCCCCTGTTTCGTATTGAGCAAGGTGAGCTGTTTTAATTTTACAATCACTTCTACCAGCAGTCCCTGAAATAGAACTGATAGTTCTACCAAAATAAGTGTTTAAAGCGTTGGTACCATCCTGTGCAGTTACTTTCATTGAAAATAAATATTCACCAGGTGTAGTTCCGCCGTTTTTAATAAAAGTAAACCAGTTTTTATCTATATCATTAGCGATGCTTTTACCGCTTCCAGCAATTACTCTGTTAGCAGCAGCGCCCGCTTCTGTATAATTTTTTAACATTAAGTGTACTCTTGATAATTGAGCAGCAGCTGACCATTTTGTTGCATAGATGCCATTTGAAGACGGCAATAAAGTTTCAGCTCTATTCAAGTCCAAAATTACTTGATCATACACTGCTTTCACCGTTGCTCTTGCTTTATAATCGGCTTCAGTTACATTACCAGTAGGTGTTAAAACAATTGGCACACCCAAATTTGCAGCGTAATCGCCATCGCCAACCGGCTTAGCAAATAATTTTACCAATTCGAAATAAAGAGAGCCTCTTAAGAAAAGTGCTTCTCCTTCAACACTCGCTTTTTTAGCAGGCGAAGAAGTTACTTTATCAAGCGCTGATAAAACATTATTAATACGATTAATCGTACTGTAAGCCGCCGTCCATGTACCTGCAGCATTAGAGTTGTTAGCGACCATTTGTGCTTTATACGCATCAGATAAGCCTGCAAAAGTACCCGTGAAATTGATATTATCACCATTGCCGATTAATTCATTCAACACCATAATATCTCCACCGTAAACAGTTGCTGCTTGCGCTCCATCATAAGCTCCAATAAGCGTAACATTTACATCACCCTCAGATAATAAGGCTTTACTATCGGAAATACTTTGGTACGGGAATACGTCCAAACGCTTTTCGCAAGCCGTAGCAAGTACGCTCGTAAACAAAATAGCAGTTAAGTATTTGTTTATTGTTTTTTTATATATTTTCATAAAATTCATTATTAACAAATTAGAAATTAATGTTTACGCCAAA